>NCGI01000113.1 GCA_002256925.1 Polaromonas sp. 28-63-22 | reverse complement strand
GGTGGCCTTCTCGCGCCAGGCCTACAACGACGCCGTGCTGGACTACAACAACGCCCAGGGCCAGTTCCCGGCCCTGCTGATTGCCAGCCTGTTCAGTTTTGCCCCGTCGGCCATGCTGCGCGCCACGCAGAGCGATGCCGAGCGCGACACCGTGCGCATCGAGCTCTGAGACCGACTGCCTTTTCTCATTGCACCATGCGTTTCTTTGAGCGACAGGAAAGCGCCCGCGCCCAGACGCTGCGACTGCTGTGGCTGTTCGGGCTGACCGTCATCGGACTGGTGCTGGCCGTGAACGCGGCGCTGGCTGTGACGTGGCGCCTCGTCTCACCCGGGTTCAGCGGCTATCCGGCCTATTTTTTTACCGTCAATACCGCCCTCACGCTGCTGTTTGTGCTGGGCGGCTGGTGGCTTGAAACCTCGACGCTGCACGGCGGCGGCGAGAAGCTGGCGCGCCGGGCCGGTGCGCGCGAGGCCTGGCCCGACAGCCGCGACGCCGAGCATCAATTCTGCAACATCGTGCAGGAACTCGCGATTGCCGCCAGCATGAAAGCGCCCCAGGCCATGGTGCTGCCCCGGGTCGAGAGCATCAACGCCTTTGCCACCGGCTGGGACGACGACGACGCGGTGGTGGCGGTCACGCAGGGCGCCCTTGACAGCCTGAGCCGCGACGAGCTGATGGGTCTGGTCGCGCATGAGTTCAGTCATTTGCGCGAGGGCGACACGCGCCTGAACATGCGGCTGGCGGGCATGGTGTTCGGGCTGGAGATGATTTTCAACCTGGGCAGCAGCCTGTGTGATGCCGACGAGGATGGCCATCGTTCGTTCCTGGCGCTGCCCAGATTCGCCATCAAGGCGTGCGGCTCGCTGGGCTGGCTGGCCGGGCGGGCTTTGCGTGCGGCGGTGTCGCGCCAGCGCGAGTTTCTGGCCGATGCGCGCGCCGTGCAGTTCACCCGCAGCCGCGACGGCCTGGGCGGCGTGCTGCGCAAGGTTGCCGGGCAGCAGGCCGCCGGCATCGCCCGCGCAGGCAGCCCGCACCCTGCGGTTCAACACATGCTGCTGGTGGACGCCGCCGCCGAGTCGCGGTGGTTTGCCAGCCACCCGCCCTTGTCCGAGCGCATCCGGCGTATTTACGGCCGGCCGATGAGCGCGCTTTCGACCGACACCGCCGACGGCGCCGCGACCCGGCCCGACGCCATCTTTTAGCGATGCCTGGGTGCCGAACACATGCCACTCATGCGGTCAGCCTGCGTCCTCCTGCTGTTGTGTCGCTATTATTTTGATAGCTGCCGGCGCAGGAATTACCTGGGCTAGAGGGTTATTTTGCTTAAGAAATGCGGCTTTTGGAAGATCCAGCAGCCTGCAGGCGGTGCGCTGACGCCCAGACCTGCGGCGCTCCGGGGGCTGGTCTAATAGCGCGGTGGCGCGGGCTTTTCTGCGCCCAGTCCCGCTGGCCCCCCAGCGCCCGATGGAATTCATGCAAGACAAACCCAACCAGGTCCCGTTGTGGCGCCAGCTGCAGGGCGCCGCCTCGATTGTGCTGGCCGTTCGCGACGGCCAGTCGATGACCGCCGCGCTGGCCGATGTCGATGCGGTTTTGCGGCCCGGTGTGCAGGCGCTCAGCTTTCATGCCCTGCGCTGGCTGGGCCGCGCCGAGGCACTGCGCCAGCAGCTTGCCAAACGCCCCCCGCCGCCGGAAGCCGACGCGCTTCTGTGCGTGGCCATCGCCCTGGCCTGGAATATCGCCCCCGCGCCTGCCGCGCCGGCCGCCGCACCGCCGCCCGAGGGGGCCGATTTTCCCGGAGGCGGCGCGGCGGGACAGTCCATCGCCCCCTACACGGAATACACGCTCGTCGATCAGGCGGTGGAAGCGGCCAAGCGCAGCGAGGCCACCGTGCACCAGGCAAGCTTCATCAACGGCTGCCTGCGCCGGTTGCTGCGCGAGCGAGCTGCGCTGGTAGCCAGGACCGACGCCAACCCGCAGGCGGTGTGGAACCACCCGCAGTGGTGGATAGACAGGCTGCGCAAAGACCACCCGCAGGACTGGCAGGCCATCCTGCATGCCAACAACGCCCGGGCGCCACTGATTCTCCGGATTAATGAACGAAAAACGACCCGAGCCCACTATATTCGTGCGCTGGCAGCTATGAATATCATAGCGACTGAGGTGGGTGCGCAGGGCGTGGTGCTGGCCAGTGCGCAGCCGGTGCAACGCCTGCCAGGCTTTGCCGAGGGGCATTTCTCGGTGCAGGATGCGGCGGCGCAACAGGCGGCTCCGCTTTTGCTGGAAGGCGTCCTGTCGGGCCGCCCGGCCGGGGGCGCGCGGCTCAGAATCCTCGACGCCTGCGCCGCGCCCGGCGGCAAGACCGCCCACCTGCTGGAGCTGGCCGACTGCGACGTGACCGCGCTGGACATCGACGCCCGCCGCTGCGAACGCATCGCACAAAACCTCGACCGGCTCGGCCTGCAGGCACATATCGTGGTTGGCGATGCCAGCCGGCCTGCCGCGTGGTGGGATGGCCAGCTTTTCGACGCCATTTTGCTCGACGCGCCCTGCACCGCGTCGGGCATCGTGCGGCGGCACCCCGACGTGCGCTGGCTGCGCCGACCGACCGACATTGCCCAGCTGGCGGCCATCCAGGCTCGCCTGCTTGAAGCCTTGTGGCCGCTGCTTCAGCCTGGCGGCTGCATGTTGTACTGCACCTGCTCGGTTTTCAGGGCTGAGGGCGACAACCAGATACAAACGTTTGTTGCGCACCACACCGACGCGCTATTACGACCCTCGCCGGGGCATTTGCTGCCTCAAAGTGGCGTCGAAGCGACAGGCTTGCCGGACAATTTGAGTGGTGAACACGACGGCTTCTTTTACGCGCTGCTGCAAAAAACCGCTACCTGACAGCCTTGCCGGCTTCTGGCTGCGTCTGCTGCTGGCCGCCTGCCTGGGCGTGCTGATGGCGGCGGGGCCAGGTCGCGTGCAGGCCGCCGAAATCACCCAGTTGCGGGTCGAACGGGCAGACGACGGCGTGCACCTGTCTGCGGCCGTCAGCTTCGCGTTGCCGTCCGTGGTGGAAGACGCGCTGATGAAGGGTATTCCGATGTTCTTCGTGGTGGAGGCCGACATCTACCGCGACCGCTGGTACTGGACCGATCTGCGCGTGGCCAGCGCGGCGCGCACGATTCGCCTGGCTTATCAGCCGTTGACGCGACGCTGGCGCGTCAACATTGCGTCGGGGCTGATCAGCAGTTCCGGCGGCCTGCGCGCCACGCTGAACCAGAACTACGAGTCCCTCGCCGAGGCTCTGTCGGCGATCCAGCGCGTGGCGCGCTGGAAAATTGCCGATAACGCCGATGTGCCGGCAGACACCGTTTACCGGCTCGAGTTCAGCTTCAGGCTCGATTTGTCGCAGCTTCCGCGCCCGTTCCAGATCGGTATGGCGGGGCTGTCCGAGTGGAATATTTCCGCGCAGGTCAAGGAGCGGCTGCGGCTGGAGCCTGCCGCGCCCGGTCCCCAGAGCACCGAAGGCGCACGGTGAACCTCCAGGTTCAAGGCGGCTCGCTGAAAAGCAGCAAGGCGTTTCGCTGGACCGTCGGGGTGGGCGCCGGCGCCATGGTGGCGATGGGGCTGGTGCTGCTTTTTTTGCTGACCCAGGCCACCGACAACCGCGACCTGTACGAGCGCAACTACGCGCTGCTTTTCGGGCTGAATGTGGCGGTGGCGGCGCTGCTGCTGCTGGTGATCGGCTGGATTGCGCTGCGGCTGGCCCTGCGCCTGCGGCGCGGCCGTTTCGGCAGCCGCCTGCTGGTCAAGCTGGCGGCTATTTTTGCACTCGTCGGACTGCTGCCGGGGCTGACGATTTACGTCGTGTCTTACCAGTTCGTCGCGCGTTCCATCGAAAGCTGGTTTGACGTGGAAGTCGAAGGCGCGCTTGCCGCCGGCCTCAATCTGGGTCGGGTGACCCTCGAAACCATGGCCGTGGATCTGGGCAACAAGACCCGGCAGGCCGCCTCCCAATTGTCCGAAACACCCGACGCCACCGCCGGTCTGGCGCTCGAACGTCTGCGTGAGCAGTTGGCCGCCAGCGATGTGGTGCTCTGGAGCGCCTCCGGCCAGCTGATTGCCAGCGCCGGTGAGTCCCGTTTCATGCTGCAACCCGAGCGGCCGTCGGTGCAGCAATTGCGCAGCGCCCGCACCCAGCGCGTCGTGACCCAAATCGAAGGGCTGGAAGAAGTGGTGCCCGGCGGCAACGGCGAACTTACCGCGCGCAGCACGCCGCCTGGCGCGTCAGGCAAGCCGGGCGCACCGGATCCCGCCGCAGCGGCCGTGCCGAGCCCCGAGAAGCCCCGTGTCAAGGCCATTGCCGTGGTGAACAACCCGAACGTCAGTGTGCTGGGCGACACCCGGTTCCTGCAGGTCACGCAAATGCTGCCCGCCACCCTGGTGGCCAATGCGATTGCCGTCCAGGAGGCCAACCGCGAATACCAGGAGCGTGCGCTGGCCCGTGGCGGTTTGCGCCGGATGTACATCGGCACGCTCACGCTGAGTCTTTTTCTGGCGGTGTTCGGCGCCGTTTTGCTGGCCGTGCTGCTGGGCAACCAGCTGGCCAAACCGCTGCTGCTGCTGGCGGAGGGCGTCAGGCAGGTCGCCCAGGGCGACCTGACACCGAAAGCCGCGCTGCAAAGCAAGGACGAACTGGGCGGGCTCACGCGTTCGTTTGCCGACATGACCCAGCAGCTGGCCGATGCCCGCTCCGCCGTGCAGCAAAGCATGAGCCAGGTCGATGCGGCACGCGACAACCTGCAAACCATTCTTGACAACCTCACGGCTGGCGTGATCGTGCTGGACGTTCGTGGGCGTATCCAGTCCAGCAACCCCGGTGCGACCCGCATCCTGCGGGTGCCGCTGGCTGCCTGGCACGGCCGCTTCCTGGGCGAAGTCCCGGGCCTTGAAACGTTTGCCAGGGAAGTGCAGGCCCAGTTTGCCAACTTCCTCAGCGACGCGCACAGCGAGCTGCAGTCCGAGAACGCGCCTCACGCGCAGGAACAGTGGCAGCAGTCGTTTGAACTTAATGCGGCCATGCCGGGCTCACCCGACAACGCCATCACATTGATTGCGCGCGGCGCCAAAATGTCGGGCACCGAAGAGTTCCTGCTCGTGTTCGACGACGTTTCGGAAATGGTCTCCGCGCAGCGTGCGCAGGCCTGGGGCGAGGTGGCGCGCCGGCTGGCGCACGAGATCAAGAATCCGCTCACGCCGATTCAGCTGTCGGCCGAGCGTCTGGAGATGAAGCTTGCGGGCAAGGTGGCCGAGCCCGAACGGCTGCTGCTGGCCAAATCGGTCAAGACCATTGTGGATCAGGTCGATGCGATGAAGCGACTGGTCAACGAGTTCCGCGACTACGCCCGGCTACCGGCCGCAGAGCTCAAGCCTATCGATCTCAATGCGCTGGTGGGCGACGTCATGCAGCTCTACGCCAGCGACAACGCCGTGGTGCCGGTGCACACCGACCTGGGCGCCCACGTGCCCCTCATCCTGGGCGACGCCGAACAGTTGCGCCAGGTGATTCACAACCTGGTGCAGAACGCGCAGGACGCACACGCTGGCAAGGACGGCGGCGCAGTCACCATCAAGACCGACTACTCTGAAACCTCCAGGCGCGTGCGACTGAGCGTGCGGGACAGAGGCACCGGTTTCCCGCCGCACATCCTCAAGCGCGCGTTCGAGCCGTATGTCACCACAAAGATCAAAGGCACCGGGCTGGGCCTGGCGGTGGTGAAAAAAATAGCCGACGAACACGGCGCGCGCGTCGATATTTCGAACCGCCTTGCTGATGGCGTGGTGCAAGGGGCCCAAGTATCGTTATCATTCGCAGTGGCGGCATAACAACACATTCCGTTACACCTCGGCTTTTATCAATTTCAGGGACAGCACTTCAACATGGCAAACATTCTGGTGGTCGACGATGAGCTGGGCATACGGGACCTTCTGTCGGAAATCCTCAACGACGAAGGACATCAAATCGAGCTGGCCGAGAACGCCGCGCAGGCCAGAGCCGCGCGCACCCGGGCCCGCCCCGACCTGGTGCTGCTTGATATCTGGATGCCCGACACCGATGGCGTGACGCTCCTCAAGGAGTGGTCGTCGAGCGGCCTGCTCACTATGCCGGTCATCATGATGAGTGGCCATGCCACGATTGACACCGCCGTCGAGGCCACCAAGATCGGCGCGATGGCGTTCCTTGAAAAACCGATCACCCTGCAAAAGCTGCTCAAGGCCGTCGAGCAGGGACTGACGAAGGCCACCGCGCGAAAACCGCTGGTGGTGAACACCGCCACGGTCCCCGCCAACGACCTCACGCTCGAGGCCATCATGACCGGTGGCACGTTGCCGGCACCGCTCGATCTCGGACCACAAGCCACGCAAAGCTTTCTGCTTGAAAAGCCATTGCGCGACGCGCGCGACGAATTCGAAAAAGCCTACTTCGAGTTCCATCTGGGCAAGGAAGGCGGCTCCATGACCCGCGTGGCCGAAAAAACAGGCCTTGAGCGCACTCACCTCTACCGCAAGCTAAAGCAGCTGGGCGTCGATCTCACCCGCGGCAAGCGCGGCGGATAGACCTCCCACCGGTCGAGAGCCCGGCGCACTGATATATAATTTGAGGCTCAGGCCCGGTAGCTCAGTCGGTAGAGCAGAGGATTGAAAATCCTTGTGTCGGTGGTTCGATTCCGCCCCAGGCCACCATTTTCAAAGCCCAACCCTTCTCGGTTGGGCTTTTTCACATCTGGGTTTCCCCAGACTGTGCGCGGTTTCTGTCGATTCTGCGTGTGCTACAGCCCCCGGCAGGCCAGCCACAAGGCGCCTACTTACCCGCCCAGTTTGACCCTTTTCCGCTCTCGGTTCTCAAAAAATATCCGAGAACTTCGCCAGCCGAGCACACGCAGAAACCCTTTCACGACAAGCGCTTGCTACCGAAGTGCCACCATGAATCAGCACTTCGCTGCGCTGGTTGATGGCGATGTCGCGGGCGACACGTTCGGCCTCGGACTGGGTGCGATGATGCGAAGTGTCTCGCTGATTGCCTGCGCCACGTACGGCCCAGCCGTCGTCGCGTTTCACTACATGTTGGTTTTTGCCGGCCATTTTCAAATTCCTTTCAAGGTTGGGTGGAAGGTGTAAGTCGGGCGTGAGGAGGTGTCTGTTCAGTCACCCCCTTTCCAGAATCACGAACTCAGGCTTGAGCCAGTAGTGCCCCTTGTCGTCCTTGCCGACGAAGGTGGTGTAGACCTGCTTATGCCGTTTGAAAATATCCGCTGTTCGGAAGGTGGCGCCAGGCTCAAGACCAAGCCCTTCAGCGATGCGCCGCTTGTGCACCTCATCGCCATCGGCGTCTTCCAGAATCTTCAGGAACAGATAGACCTGAGGCGACAGATCGATTGCCTGACCATCAATCAGCGCGACACGCTGCGTGTGCATCAGACGCAGGGAGGTCTCCGCCGATTCCTGCACCGGTGCCGGACGAGTCAGGTACGCCTCCAGGTTCTCGATCACCAGACCAGCCTTGCGGATGTGGGCGATGGCCCGCAGCGGTATCAGCAGGCGATCGCTTAAGGCAGTCCCGGCCGGGGATGCCGGATCATC
>NCGI01000537.1 GCA_002256925.1 Polaromonas sp. 28-63-22 | reverse complement strand
GCCGCCAGCGTACTTTTCAAGGCAGCTGGCCATGATGCGCGCCGCCTCCGCCATGCGCGGGCCGGGCCGCACCACCACGTCCGACTCATCGACGCCAAAGACGCAAATATGCTGGTCCCTGACGGCCTTGATGCTGCCCCAGCCGGGGTACGGCACCATGGCCTGCATGCTGCGGTTGCCAAGCATGATGAGGTCCGGGTTGGCACGCACGACGAACTCGGGGTTGAGCTTGGGGAACGGGCCGAGCGACGCGGGCACGACGTTTTTAACGCCGAGCCGGGTCAAGGTTTCACCGATGAAAGAGGACTCGCCAGCGGCATAGGGCCCCCGGTTGACTTCAAAGTAAACCCGGGTTTTTTTGACCTTGGGCGACAGCGATTGCGCCGCCGCCGACACACTGCTGTCGATGATGCGCCACAGGCGATCCGCGCCCTGGCTGGCGGGTACGTCCAGCAACACGCCCAGCGTCTGCAGCACGCGCCTGACGTCGGCATGGGTCTTGGGCTCCAGCGCCACCACCTTGAGGCCCAGCGATTCCAGACGGCTGCTGGCACGCGACGAGACGGCCATCAGCACCACATCGGGCTTGAGCGCCACGATACCCTCAATGTTCGGGTCCAGGCCACCGCCCAGCACCGGCAGCGCCTTCACGCTGGCGGGGTAGTTGGAGTAGCGGTCAACGCCGACCAGACGCTGGCACTGCTCCATCGCGCAAACGCTTTCGGTCAGCGACGCCCGCCGCCATGAAGGTCACGCGCTCGCAAACGGCGGCCACGTCCTGGTTGAGCCGCCCCAGCGCATCGACAAAGGCGCGCGTTTCGCGGCCCATCGGAATCACGCCCAGGCCGATCTCATTACCGACCAGCACCACCGGGCCGGCAGCCTTCTTGATCACTATCAAAAGCATAGCTGCTTGCGCAGGTAATTCATGGGCTACCGCCCTATTTGATTCATAGTCGAGGCCATTTTCGGCATGCGCGGGCTGTTTTTCAGCTGATTCATACGGCATCAGGCAATTGGTCAGCCAGAGCGTGAGGCAGTCCACCACGACGAGCGTTTGCGTGTCGCTGTGCTGCGCGAGTGCCGTACCCAGCGCCAGCGGCTCTTCAACGGCCAACATGCCGGGGACGCGCGCTGCCCTGTCCTGCTGGTGCCGCGCAATGCGTTCCCGCATTTCGTCGTCCCACGGCTGGGCCGTGGCAATCAGCACGGCACGGTGCCGTGGCGACTCGGCCAGCCAGCGCTGCGCGAGCGCTTCGGCGCGGCGAGATTTTCCGCTCCGCTGGCCGCCGAGAATCAGCTCGGTGCGCACAACTCCTGGCCGCTCAGGCATACCGCTCTGCCCAGCCGGTCACGATCCGGTGCAGGTGTTCCACGCCGTCCGTCAGTGCAGCCGGGCCGGGTTGCAGAATATCCGCCGACTTCACCTCGAAGAGCTGCTTGTTTCGGACCGCATTGACGTCTTGCCAGCCGGCACGCGCAGCGACTTTTTCGGCCCGGAATTTCTTTCCGCACCACGACCCGATGATGATGTCCGGGTTGCGCCGGACGATCT
>NCGI01000112.1 GCA_002256925.1 Polaromonas sp. 28-63-22 | reverse complement strand
GATCGCGCCGGTCACGTCCGTCGTGCGGAAGTAAAACTGCGGGCGGTAGTTGTTGAAGAAGGGGGTGTGGCGGCCGCCCTCGTCCTTGGACAAGACATAAATCTCGCCAGTGAAGTGGGTGTGCGGCTTGATCGAACCGGGCTTGCACAGCACCTGGCCGCGCTGGACGTCTTCGCGCTTGGTGCCGCGCAGCAAGATACCGACGTTGTCGCCGGCCTGGCCCTGGTCGAGCAGCTTCCTGAACATTTCCACGCCGGTGCAGATGGTTTTCTGGGTATCGGCGATGCCGACGATCTCGATCTCTTCGCCGACCTTGACGACGCCGCGCTCGACACGGCCGGTGACGACGGTGCCGCGGCCGGAGATGGAGAAGACGTCTTCCACGGGCATCAGGAAGGCGCCGTCGATGGCGCGCTTGGGCATGGGGATGTAGTTGTCCAGGGCGTCGGCCAGCTTCATGATGGCTTCTTCGCCGAGCGGGCCTTTGTCGCCTTCCATGGCGAGCTTGGCTGAGCCGTGGATGATGGGGGTGGCGTCGCCGGGGAAGTCGTATTTGTCGAGCAGTTCGCGCACTTCCATTTCCACCAGCTCAAGGAGCTCGGCGTCATCGACCATGTCGCATTTGTTCAAAAACACGATAATGTAGGGAACACCCACCTGACGGGCGAGCAGGATGTGCTCGCGGGTCTGGGGCATGGGGCCGTCGGCGGCGGAACACACCAAAATGGCGCCGTCCATCTGGGCGGCGCCGGTGATCATGTTCTTGACGTAGTCGGCGTGGCCGGGGCAATCGACGTGGGCGTAGTGGCGGTTGGCCGTCTCGTACTCGACGTGGGCGGTGTTGATGGTGATGCCGCGGGCTTTTTCTTCCGGCGCCGCATCGATCTGGTCGTAGCCTTTGGCTTCGCCGCCGAATTTGGCCGCCAAGACGGTGGTGATTGCTGCGGTCAAGGTGGTCTTGCCGTGGTCGACGTGGCCGATCGTGCCGACGTTGACGTGCGGCTTGGTCCGCTCAAATTTGCCTTTTGCCATTTTTCAATTCTCCAAAGAACAGGTGCCCGTGTACGGTTTAATGTTTGCACTACGCTGCTTGATTTTTCACCACGGGCAGTGAAAGGCGCGTAATCGCAGACAGAGGAATTCGGAAACGAATTCGGGGATCGATCAGTTTGAGGACAGAGCGAAGGAGCCCTTCGGCGTCTTTCGGTCCGTCCCGCAAATTATTTGGCTCTCGCCGCCATGATGGCTTCCGACACGTTGCGCGGAGCTTCAGAGTAGTGCTTGAACTCCATCGAGTACGTGGCACGACCCTGCGACATCGAACGCAGCGTGGTCGAGTAGCCGAACATCTCGGAAAGCGGGACTTCGGCCTTGATGGCCTTGCCGCCACCCACCATGTCTTCCATGCCCTGAACCATGCCGCGACGCGAGGACAAATCGCCCATCACATTACCGGCGTAGTCTTCAGGCGTCTCGACTTCGACCGCCATCATCGGCTCAAGAATCACAGGGCTGGCCTTGCGGCAGCCTTCCTTGAAACCAAAGATCGCGGCCATTTTGAAGGCGAGTTCGTTCGAGTCCACGTCGTGATACGAACCGAAATGCAGCGTGACCTTGACGTCAACAACCGGGTAGCCGGCCAGAACGCCTGCCGTCACGGCTTCGTTGATGCCTTTTTCAACCGCAGGGATGTATTCGCGGGGAACCACGCCGCCCTTGATCGCGTCAACAAACTCGATGCCCTTACCCGGCTCATTGGGTTCGATCTTCAGGACAACGTGACCGTACTGGCCCTTGCCGCCGGACTGACGAACGAACTTGCCTTCGGCGTCTTCAATGGTTTTGCGAATGGTTTCGCGGTAAGCCACCTGCGGCTTGCCGACGTTGGCTTCCACACCAAACTCGCGCTTCATACGGTCGACAATAATTTCAAGATGCAGCTCGCCCATGCCGGCGATGATGGTCTGGCCGGACTCTTCGTCGGTCTTGACGCGGAAGGACGGATCTTCCTGGGCCAGGCGCTGCAGGGCGATACCCATTTTTTCCTGGTCCGCCTTGGTCTTCGGTTCCACGGCCTGCGCAATCACGGGCTCCGGGAACACCATGCGTTCAAGCATGACGATGGCATCCGGATCGCACAGCGTCTCGCCGGTGGTCACATCTTTGAGGCCCACGCAGGCGGCAATGTCGCCGGCGCGAATTTCGCTGACTTCTTCACGGTTGTTGGCGTGCATCTGCACGATACGGCCGATACGCTCTTTCTTGCCCTTGATGGGGTTGTAAACGCTGTCGCCTTTTTTCAGAACACCGGAATAAACCCGCACGAAAGTGAGCTGACCCACAAACGGGTCGGTCATCAGCTTGAATGCGAGTGCCGAAAATTTTTCCGAGTCGTCAGCCTTGCGGGTCACAGGCACCTCGTCTTCATCCATGCCTTTGACGGGCGGAATATCCACCGGCGACGGCATGAATTCAATCACGGCGTCCAGCATGCGCTGCACGCCCTTGTTCTTGAAGGCCGAGCCGCAGTACATCGGCTGGATTTCGCTCGCGATGGTGCGCGTACGAATGCCCAGCTTGATTTCGTCCTCGGTCAGGTCACCTTCTTCAAGGTACTTGTTCATGAATTCTTCAGAGGCTTCAGCCGCAGCCTCGACCATTTTTTCGCGCCATTCCTTGGCCAGCCCAACGAGTTCGGCCGGGATCTCACGGTAGTCAAACTTCATGCCCTGCGACGCCTCATCCCAGATGATGGCTTTCATCTTGATCAGATCGACCACGCCGGTGAAATTCTCTTCGGCGCCAATGGGGATCACCATCGGAACCGGGCTGGCCTTGAGGCGCAGCTTCATCTGCTCAACAACCTTGAAGAAGTTGGCACCGGTGCGGTCCATCTTGTTGACGAAGGCCAGACGCGGCACTTTGTACTTATTGGCCTGACGCCAGACGGTTTCCGACTGCGGCTGAACGCCGCCGACCGCGCAGTAAACCATGCAGGCACCGTCAAGAACACGCATGGAACGCTCGACTTCAATCGTGAAGTCAACGTGGCCCGGGGTGTCGATGATGTTGATGCGGTGCTCAGGCAGGGAGGTGTCCATGCCTTTCCAGAAACAGGTGGTCGCAGCGGAGGTGATCGTGATGCCACGCTCCTGCTCCTGTTCCATCCAGTCCATGGTGGCCGCGCCGTCGTGAACTTCACCAATCTTGTGATTCACGCCGGTGTAAAAGAGGATCCGCTCGGTGGTGGTGGTCTTGCCGGCATCAATGTGTGCGGAGATACCGATATTGCGGTAGTTTTGAATGGGGGTAGCGCGGGACATAAATTACTTTCAGTTCGGAGTTACGAACAAGACTCGTTGCCAAAACATGGGTGATGTTTTTTTCTTCCGGTTTGCCGGCTGAGCTTTTTGCGCCCAGCTGGCACAAATGGGGGTTGAACCGGCGGGAATCAAGGCGGCAACCACCCAGAACCCGCCCAGCAACCCGTCAAGTCAGCGCAGCCAACGCTGCAATCAGGAACCTAGAAGCGGAAGTGGCTGAAAGCCTTGTTGGCTTCTGCCATGCGGTGAACTTCGTCACGCTTTTTCATGGCGCCGCCACGGCCCTCAGTGGCTTCCATCAACTCATTGGCCAGGCGCAACGACATTGATTTCTCGCCACGCTTCTTGGCAGCCTCTTTCAACCAGCGCATGGCCAGAGCCATACGACGGACGGGGCGCACCTCAACCGGGACCTGGTAGTTGGCACCGCCGACGCGGCGGGACTTGACCTCAACCATGGGCTTGATATTGCCAATGGCCATATGGAAGGCCTCAAGCGGGTCTTTGCCAGGGTTCTTTTTCTCGATTTGCTCCAGAGCGCCGTAAATGATGCGCTCTGCGACGGCTTTTTTGCCGCCTTGCATGATGACGTTCATGAATTTGGCGAGATCGACATCACCAAATTTTGGATCAGGGAGAATTTCACGTTTAGGGACTTCGCGACGACGTGGCATTTTTTCACCTCTTTGCTTCAGTTGGCATCGCTTTTGGCGATACCGCGAGAGTTATCAAAACCCTCACTTACTCGACCGGCGCAACAATTTGCACTTGGGTCACTTCGCTCAAAACACCTGCCAGGGCGAGTGGAGCACCATTTTTTGAAGATGTCACGACGACTTCTTCGGGCGCGAACCATACGTTCGAGCCGGGCCGGGCTTATTTGGCCTTTGGCTTTTTCGCACCGTACTTGGAGCGCGACTGCTTGCGGTCTTTCACGCCCTGCAGGTCGAGCGAACCACGGACGATGTGGTAACGCACACCGGGCAAGTCCTTGACACGACCGCCGCGAACCAGCACGACGCTGTGTTCCTGCAGGTTGTGGCCTTCGCCGCCGATGTAGGAAATGATCTCGAACCCGTTGGTCAGGCGCACTTTGGCGACTTTACGCAGAGCAGAGTTCGGCTTTTTGGGCGTCGTGGTGTACACACGGGTGCACACACCGCGGCGCTGCGGTGAATTTTCCATCGCAGGGCTTTTGGACTTGATCTTTTCGACCGCGCGCCCCTGACGGACTAACTGATTGATGGTTGGCATTGGAAAAACGTCCCTAAACGTCTGAAAACTATTTGCCGCGGCTGCGGCCACAATTTCTCCGCTGCAAAAGCGGAAAAGCTTTCCATTATAGGCCGGATCGGGAAAAGCCTCAAGTTTTGCGCGGTGCGTGGCCGGTGCCGCTGCCTGTGCCCAAAAAAACGGCTCGTGCGCGAAGCCTCTTCAGCGGGCGGCGCCGGTGGGCGCCGGCCGGTCGGGTTTTGCTTGCCAGCGGGCACTGGATCCCGGCAATGCGCGCCAAAAATAAATGTGAGCGCGCACTCTCTATGTAATTTTCCGGCAAGAGTGCGCCTTGTAGCAACCAGCCCTTACTTGATCCAGAGCCGGATGGAGTCCCAGGCGCGACCCAAAATGCCGGCTTCCTCGACCGCCTCGAGGGCGACCAGCGGCACTTCCGCCACCGGCGCCGGGTTGTCGCCAAGCATCACCTTGAGCGTGCCCATCGACTGGCCCTTTGCAAAGGGCGCGACCAGCGGATCAGCCCGGACGACCTGGGTTTTGACCTTGGGCGCGCTTCCGGCCGCCACGGCCACCACGATGGCCTGCGGCCTGCCGATTTTGACGGTCGAGGACTTGCCTTTCCATACCGACGGCGACACGACCGGCTGCCCGGCGTCAAAGAGCTTGACGGCCTCGTAGGCCGTATAGCCCCAGTTGAGCAGTTTTTGCGATTCATTGGCGCGCACGTTTTCGCTCGATGCGCCCAGAACAATCGCCAGCAAACGCCGGCTGCCCGGCGCGCCGGCTGCCCCGAGGTTCGGAAAGTCCCGCTTGGCGGTGGCTATGATGCAGTAGCCGGCGGCATTGGTGTGTCCGGTTTTCAGGCCATCGACGGTCGGATCACGGAACAGCAGGGTGTTGCGGTTGGTGTCGTTGGCGGCAGGCGTGCCGGGGTAGCGGTATTTCTTGATGGCCGACGTGCTCATGTACTCGGGAAAGTCGTTCATCAGCCGCACCGACAGAATGCTCAGGTCGCGGGCCGTGGTGGTGTGTCCGGGCTCGGTCAGGCCTTCCGGGTTTTTGTAACTGGTGGACTTCATGCCCAGCGCCTTGGCCTGCTCGTTCATCATCTTGACAAACTGCTCGGCACTGCCGCCCACGCCCTCGGCGAGCGCCATGGTGGCGTCATTGCCGGACTGGACCACCATGCCCTTGATCAGGTCTTCCACGGGCACCTGCATCTTGGGGTCGATGAACATCCGTGAGCCGGGCATTTTCCAGGCGCGCTCGCTGACGCCAAAGGTTTGCTTCAGATCGATTTTTTTCGACCGTAGCGCGTCGAACACGAGGTATTCGGTCATCAGCTTGGTCAGTGAAGCCGGCTCGACTGGCGAATCGATGTCCTTGGCGGCCAGGATCTGGTTGGCCGTCACGTCGAGCAGCAGGTACGACCGCGCCGCAATTTCAGGCACTTGCGGCGTTTGGGCCGACACGGAGAAGACCGTAAAAACAGAAAAGACAACAATCGCGCGGGCCGCAAGGCTGCGCAGCCCGCGTGGGGCCTTGAGTAAGTGGTGCATGTCGGTAGGGGTGGTCACGGCAGTGACATGGAAGTGGGAAAGAAGGGAGCGAAAAGAACGGCTGGCCAGGGCCTGAAACACCACAGGCATCAGGTCGGCACCGAGGAGGAAAGATGACGTATCACGAGGTTTTTCAGCAGCGGCAATTGTCCATGAAAGAAATGCCCGCCCCCGGGGACAACCGTAACAGGAAGTGCCTGTGGACGCGCCCAATCGAGTACGTCCTGCAGCAGCACGGTATCGTCCTGTTCGCCGTGCAGGACCAGTGTTTTCAGGTGCGCGGCCGCATCAACCGGCGCCGCCACCGACCGGCTGACGCTGGTACCCACCAGCACCAGTTTGTCGATGGCGCGGCTGGTGTGCAGACGCTCGAAGGCATGCGTGGTGACGTAGGCTCCGAATGAAAATCCGGCCAGCGCCAGCAACGGGGCCGGCTGGCCGTCCTGCGGCAGCGGCGCAGCGTGTGCGACCACCGCCAGCAGGTCATCGAGCTCGCCGTGCCCCTCGTCGTGCGTGCCTGCGCTGCCGCCGACGCCGCGAAAATTGAAGCGCACGGCGGTCCAGCCGCACTGCACAAAGGCCCGCGCCAGCGTCTGCACGACCTTGTTGTCCATGGTGCCGCCAAAGAGCGGGTGCGGATGCGCGATGACGGCCACGCCGCGCGGCGTGCCGGCCGGCGCGTCCAGCGCAATCTCAAGTGCACCGGCAGGGCCGGCGATGCTGGTTTTGACGGTCTGGGGATTCACAAACGGACTTTCTCGTTTTTAAGGCGCTATGCAATTGATAGCTGCCAGCGCAGATATTGATTGGGCTACAGGCCTAAAACGCCCTTCATTGCGCCCCATCGGACTTCAGGGAGACGGGCCCGGTAAGGTGTGATCCGTCAACGCCCAAGATGTTCCGGTGTCAGCAAGCGCTGCACCACCTGGCCGTTTTTCAGGTGCGATTCAACAATTTCGTCAATATCGCTGGCATCGACATAGGTGTACCAGACCGCTTCGGGATAAACCACCGCCACCGGGCCTGCGGCGCAGCGGTCCAGGCAGCCTGCCTTGTTGACGCGCACCTTGCCCGGCCCGGACAGGCCGGCCGCCTTGACCTGCGATTTGCAGCGGTCGAAA
>NCGI01000111.1 GCA_002256925.1 Polaromonas sp. 28-63-22 | reverse complement strand
CCCGCGATCAGGCCAAGAGACCCCCGGATCGACGTCAGGGGTGTGCGCAGTTCATGACTGACCGTCGAGACAAATTCGGTCTTCATGCGGTCAATGCGTTTGAGCTCAGTGATGTCGGTGCCCTGCGAGAAAAATCCAAGCACCTTGCCTTGGTCGGCACCCTCGCCATAGCGGGGGAAGTAATGCATGGCGTAGTTCCTGATGTCGCCGTGCGCCGTCACTTGCGCGCGCTCGTAGCGAACAGGATAACCACGAAGCACTTCTTCAACCTTGCCCTGAATGCCCGCGTAGGCCGACTGGCCCAGAACTTCGGCCAGGGGGCGGCCATCAATCTGGTCGAAGCGCAGACCAAGCACGTCCTCGTAGGCCTTGTTGTGGAAGCGGAAGCATTGCTCGTTGTCGAGGTATGCAATGAGGACCGGTATCGTGTCAGTGACCCGGCGAAGCTGCAATTCACTGGCACGCAAGGCCTCGGCAATGCGTTTGCGCTCCGTGATGTCCCGTACGCTGCCAATGAAATGCCGGCGCCCGCCCAGAGAAAAGCCGGAAACCCGCACATCCATCGGGAAAACGTTGCCGCTCTTGTGCCGACCCTTGAGCTCACGACCACTTCCGGAGACCTTCGTCTCGCCAGTTTGCACGTCACGCCGCAGGTAGCCATCGAGTTCATGGTGGTAAGACTCGGGTATCAACATCGATACGTTCTTGCCGACCACTTCTTCGCTGCGGTAGCCGAATATGCGCTCGGCAGCCGGATTGAACAGCTCGATGACGCCGCTGTCCGAGATGCTGACGATGCCTTCGTCCACACTGTTCAGCAGCGTCCGTGCGCGCTGTTCACTGTCACGCAAAGTAACGCTCATCTCGCGGGCCTGCCCTTCCGAGCGAACCAGACGGATCACCAGCGGCGAGAGCAGCCAGCGCAGAAGCGCGAGCGCAACGAAAAGCAGAACCAGCAGCAGGGGAATCAGCAAGCGCAACTGCGCCCATATCGGCGCATACAGCTCTGCGCGGTCCATTTTCAGCACCATCCCCAGGGCAAGATCGCCAACGGGCTGATAGGCCGCGACGACCTGCTGGTGGCGGTAATCCTGGGTGGCCACAACGCCAGTTGCACCGTCCAGCGCATACGTCATCGGCCGTGGTACGCCTTGTGCCGATTTTTTGGGCAAGGTCATGACCCCGGGATTGAGCCGCGTCGGAAAGCACAGCATGTTCGCCCCCTGGGCGGCGCACAGCGCGAGTTCACCCGTTTCGCCGAGCAGATTGATGTCCGTGAGTGATTCATAAGTCGCCGTCATCAGGGTTTCAGCCATGACCTGTCCGATCACCTGCCCGCCCCGCTTCATATCCACCATGGTATGCAACACCAGGCGCCCATCCCACAGGAGCTGGGCTGGCCCCGGCAACTTCAGGGGGACCGTCAGCGCGGCCCTGCTCGCCAAAGTGCCAGCACGCGTTACTTCGCGCCCGTCCTTGTCAAAAAGCGCAATCGCTGTCAGACCGGTCGAAAGAAAAGACTGTACGGCCTTGTTCAAGACCACGCGGGCTGCCGCATCGTCCGCTCCCGCAGTCAGACGCTGCATCTGATCAAGCAGCAGCGGTCGGGTAGCGACCACCATCGTTTTGTCCAACCCCGCACCGATTTCCGACTGCACCAGCTGCGCGCGATTTTCCAGCGACATCTGCAAGCTTTTACTCAGAAGCTCCTCGGCGTGTCGCGCCATGATGATGAAGACCGCTGTGCCTACCAGCACGGTCAGGACTAGCAAAATAGTTCCCGCAACCAGCGTTATCCGATGTGGACCACCTTTGGAAAGCAGCGCTGTCTTCAAGGTGGTGTTGGCAGGCGACATGTAGCAGTCTTTAAAACGGTGGGGGTGGCGGGCTGAAAGCCCCTGACGTCAGGACTCACCAGACAAACAGCGGTGTAGCGCTTCCACTGCCGCACCCACTTCGCGCGTAGCGGCGGGCGTCAAGGCGCCTGCAGTACCCAGCAGGGGAACCACGGCCTGTTCGAGCGCGCGTGCCGTGTCTCCCAGCGCTGCGAAACCGAAGGTTGCACCTGAACCTGCCAGGTTGTGCGCGCAACGCTCCAGATCGGCCAGCGCTTGCGCGGGCGCTTCGTCGTCTCGCACCCGGCACCAGAGCAGATCGATTTGCGCCAGACGCTCGGGTAGCGAACGCCGGTAGTCCGCGCGCTGGGTAGCCAGAAAATCGGTGAAAGTAGAAGCGGGAAGTGTCATGGCGACCACACCGCAGGCGCCGGTTTTGAAGCGGCAAAAGCCAACCGCTGTGATTCCCGCGAGCGCCATGCTGTGGTGGAACGGGAAATGCAACGCATCGTTCATCTTAAATTGAAAGACCCAACGGCCGGCATTTCTCAGCAGCGAAAGAAAAGCGATATGGCAGCCTCGTCGTCAATGTAAGTAAAGGCATCTGGCGTGCCTTTGTCGACGGGACCTTGAGGACACTGCCTCCCCCCGGCGGCAACGGTCTGGCAGCCACGCCACCCGTTTTCCGGGTTGTAACAATCAGCTCACGGCCTTGCACACGTAAACTTTCGGCTGACATGCCCCACGTGCGCAGCGCTATGATGAAATTCATCAGAGGGCACGCAGACCCGATGTCCTCTGCGCCGCACTCGGCTTGCGCTTCCGGTTGAACTGCGCACGACGCACCCTGATCTTTCTATGTGTGTCGAGGGAGTATTTCAGGCACGACCGGAAACGCATCGGTGAAAAAAGCCAGCGCGTCAGCTTGTCGTGACCTAGTAGAACGATCCCGGAATTTGAATCCGTGGCAGTTCCAGTAGCCCTCCGCAAGGGCCTATCGCCATGAATGAGGAACCTTTTTAACCAGCGTTCTGAACCAGAAAATCCGCATACATGCCAGGCCACGAGATCTACGCCCTTACCCCACTCGGTGAAAATGAGCTGCGCGGCAGCGTGACGACGCTGTCGCCGGCGCAGCTTGACCTGCTCGTCAGAATCGATGGTGTCCTGACGTTCACACAAATCAAGGCTGGGATGCCGGAAGTTTCGCTCCAGGCCTTCACGTCAACCTTCGACAGCCTGCTGTTCAGGCGCCTTCTGTCGAAGGCACAGACCGACCCTTTTGCCGACCAGTTCAAGATCCAGCTCAACAAAATGGCCTTGTCGCGGGCTGAAGCCGAGGCTGATTCAGGTGCCGCTTCGCTCAGGAAGACTGGCTACTACGTGCGCATTGCACGTCAACGCGGTGCAGGCAGAACGCTGGCCCCGGGCGAGGTGCTTTCGGCCATTGTGGTGGACGACGAGCCCATGCTCGCCAAATTCATCCAGAGCTACCTGTCGCTCGAAGGATTCCATGTCCGGCTGGCCGGCAATCGGGCTGAAGTCATTGCCGAATTTCGCCGGCCCCAGATCCCCGACCTGATTCTTCTCGACGTGATGCTGCCCGACGCTGACGGCTTCGACATCCTGCTGCGGCTGCGCCAGCACCCGGCGCTGAAGAACGTGCCGGTCATCATGCTGACGGGAAAGGCCACCCGCGAAGCTGTGATCAAAGGCCTGGCCTGCGGCGCGGACGGCTACATCACCAAACCTTTCGAGGCCGAGGCGTTGATGCACGCGGTCCGGACGGTCGTCGGGTTGCCGGAAGACCCGGCGGCCACAACCAGCACGGACCTCTGGATCAATACCAAGTCCAAATTCTGAGCCAGAAGACAGACTCAAAAGACCGGTCCGGGTGCTGGCGACCCGCAAAGCATTGTTGATTTAGCGAAACGTCTCGAAGCATTCATTCAGGCGGTCGATGTGAAGGCGTTTGGCCGCTGCGCCGGAAAAGCTGGCCTCGAAACTGTTGCGCGCCAGATCGTAGGCGTACTGCGCCTGAAGGCCGCCGGCCGCGAATGTCTGCGTGAAGTTGTCGTTGATGTAACCGCCAAAATAGGCCGGGTCGTCAGAATTGACAGTGGCCGCCAACCCTGCATCAAGCAGCTCGCGCAGGTTGTGGCTGGCCAGATCGGGAAACACGCAGAGTTTCAGATTCGACAGCGGGCACACCGTCAACGCAATGCGGTCCTTGGCCAGGCGCTGCATCAGCAAGGCATCTTTGCTCGACTGCACGCCGTGGTCGATCCGCTCCACCTTCAGCACATCAATCGCCGTCCAGACATAGGCGGGCGGGCCTTCTTCGCCGGCATGCGCGACCAGGTGAAAGCCGAGTTCGCGGCAACGCGCAAACACGCGCGCGAATTTCTCGGGCGGATTGCCGACCTCGCCGGAATCCAGCCCGATGCCGATGATATGGTCGCGGTGCGGCATGGCCTGCTCCAGCGTTTCAAACGCGTCTTCCTCGCTCAGGTGGCGAAGAAAACACATGATCAGCGATGCACTGATGCCCAGCTCGGCCTGGGCATCGACGCACGCGCGGTGCAGGCCGTCGATGACTGTCGCCATGCCCACGCCGCGCGACGTATGGGTTTGCGGGTCGAAAAAAATCTCGGCGTGGACGACGTTGTCGCTGGCGGCCTTGCGCAGATAGGCCAGCGTCATGTCGTAGAAGTCCTGGCTGGTGATCAGTACGCTGGCGCCGGCGTAGTAGATGTCGAGAAAGCTCTGCAGATTGGTGAACGCATAGGCCCGGCGCAGCGCGGCAACATCGGCGTAGGGCAAGGCGATACCGTTGCGTGTGGCCAGCGAAAAGATCAGCTCGGGTTCGAGCGAGCCTTCGATGTGGATGTGCAGCTCGGCCTTGGGCATGCGTCGCAGTAGATCGGGCAAACGGTCGGCGGCGACGGTCTGGACAACAAAACTCATAAGGACTCCATCAATGAAAAAGCTGCCCGAAGGCAGCCCCGAATCATATTGAATGAGGCTTTTCCCCACCGGAAAAAAGCCTCAGCCTCCATGTCAATTGCCGCCAGGCACCTTGCCTTCGACGCCCTTCACATAGGTTTTCAGGCCGCCCAGAAACTTGTCATCGGCCGTCACGTCCCTGGCCAGCAGCTCCTTGCCGGTGTTGTCCATGATGGGGCCTTTCCAGATGGCGAAGCTGCCGTCTTTCAGGCCGGCCTTGACCTCGTCAATGCGCTTTTTGGTCTCATCCGGCACGTCAGCGGCGATCGACACCATGTCAATGGCGCCCTCTTTCACGCCCCACCACGACTGGCCGGTGACCCACTTGCCGTCCAGCGCATCGCCCACGGCCTTGATGTAGTACGGACCCCAGTTGATGATGGCCGATCCGAGATGCGCCTTGGGGCCATAAGCCGTCATGTCGCTGTCCCAGCCGAAAGCGCGCTTGCCCATTTTTTCGGCGGTCTGCAGCACAGCCGACGAATCGGTGTTTTGCATCAGCACGTCGGCGCCGCCGTTGATGAGCGCCGTCGCGGCTTCGGTTTCCTTGGGCGGATTGAACCATTCGTTGACCCACACCACTTTGGTCTTGACTTTCGGGTTGACCGACTGCGCGCCCAGCGTGAAGCTGTTGATGTTGCGGATCACCTCCGGGATCGGGATCGAACCGACGACGCCCAGCGTGCCGGTCTTGCTCATCTTGCCGGCAATCACGCCCGCCATGTAGGCACCCTCGTAGGTGCGGCTGTCGTAGGTGCGCATATTCTCGGCGGTCTTGTAGCCGGTGGCATGCTCGAACTTCACGTCCTTGAAATCAGCAGCCACCTTGAGCATCGGCTCCATGTAGCCGAACGTGGTGCCGAAAATGAGCTTGTTGCCCTGGCTCGCCATGTCGCGAAGCACGCGCTCGGCGTCGGCCGATTCAGGAACCTTTTCCACAAAGCTGGTGACCACCTTGTCGCCGTATTCCTTTTCAACGGCCTTGCGGCCGTTGTCGTGCGCGAAGGTCCAGCCGCCGTCGCCCACCGGGCCCACATAGGCAAAAGCCACCTTCAGCGGCTCGGCCTTGGTCGGCGCCGGGGCTACCGCGGGTGCGGCTGCGGCCGGTGCCGGCGCGGGCTCTTCTTTTTTGCCGCAGCCCGCCAGCGCGGCAGCGGCGACCGCCGACAGGGCCGCGAGCTTGATCAGGGAACGTTTGTGCAGATCGGTCATGGCATTTCGCTTTCTATAAAAATAAGAACCAGCATTAAAAAAAAGCAATGGGCGCCAACTTTCAGGCGCCCGGGTCAAAGGGCTTTCCGATCGACGTGGGCATGTTCACCCGAATCCACAGCGGATTGCGCGAGATCAGCACCAGCACCACGATAGTCGCAAGGTAGGGCAGCATGGTCAACCACTGGGTTGGCACATTGAGCCCGAGGCTCTGCAAATGAAACTGCAGCATGGTCACGCCGCCGAACAGATAGGCACCGAGCAAGACGCGTGCCGGGCGCCACGTGGCAAAGGTGGTGAGGGCCAGTGCAATCCAGCCCTTGCCGGCGATCATGCCTTCCACCCACAGGGGCGTGTACACCACCGACACGTAGGCGCCGGCCAGCCCGCAGAGCGCGCCGCCGGCCACCACCGCCGCCAGGCGGATGCGGCGGACCGGGTAGCCCAGCGCGTGCGCCGACTCGGGGCTTTCACCGACCGACCGCAGCACCAGTCCGGCGCGCGTGCGGTACAAAAACCAGATCAGCCCGACGGTCAGCGCCATCGCCAGGTACACCATGGGATGCTGGCGAAACAGCGCCGGCCCCACGAACGGGATATCGGCCAGGAAAGGAATCGGAAACTGCGCCTGCTCGGGCAACTTCTCCTGCACATAACCGATGCCTGCAAAGGCCGAAAACCCGGCGCCAAACAGACTCAGCGCCAGGCCGGTGGCGTACTGGTTGGTGTTGAGCCAGATCACCAGCACGCCGAAAATGGCCGCGAGCACCGCCCCCGCAGCCATGCCGGCTACAAAGCCGAGCCAGATATTGCCGCTGTGCACCACGGTGGCAAAGCCGGCAAGCGCAGCGCAGAGCATCATGCCCTCGGCACCCAGGTTGACGATGCCGGCTTTCTCGTTGATGAGCAGCCCAAGCGCCGCAAACGCCAGCACGGTCCCGGCGCTGAGCGTGGCGGCCACCAGCAATGCAGCCGAATCCATCAGCGGGCTTCTTTCATCGACACCGCAGGGTGTTTTGAAACCCGCAGACGGTAGGCCATCAGGGTGTCGCACGCCAGCAGGCTGAACAGCAGCAAGCCCTGAAACACGCCGGTGAGCGATTTCGGCAGACCCAGACGCGACTGGGCCAGTTCACCGCCGATGTAGAACATGCTCATCAAAATGGCCGAAAACACCATGCCCACCGGATGCAGCCGGCCGACAAACGCGACGATGATGGCAGCAAA
>NCGI01000110.1 GCA_002256925.1 Polaromonas sp. 28-63-22 | reverse complement strand
GTCACCGATGCGCCGGTGCTTGTCAGCGGTGAAAGCGGTAGCGGCAAGGAACTCGCCGCGCGCGCCATTCACCAGGGCTCCCGACGGGCCAGCGGGCCGTTCGTGGCGGTCAACTGCGGCGCCATTGCGCCGTCGCTGATTCATTCCGAACTGTTCGGCCATGAACGCGGCGCATTCACGGGGGCAAGCGCCAGCAAGCAGGGACTGATCGAGGCGGCCAGCGGTGGCACTATTTTTCTTGACGAGATCGCCGACCTGCCGCTTGAACTGCAAACCAACCTGCTGCGCTTTCTGCAGGAGCACACGATTCACCGCGTCGGCTCCACGCGCAGCCTGAGCGTGGATGTGCGCGTGGTGGCAGCCTCGCATTTCGACCTGGCCGAGGCAGTGGCGGCGGGCCGCTTTCGCGAGGATCTTTTTTACCGCCTGAATGTGCTGCCGATTGCGGTGCCGTCGCTGCGCGAACGCATGTCGGATGTGCCCTTGCTGGCGCAGCACTTTTTGCAGTGCTGCACCGCAACCCAGACGCGGCGGCGGGTAGAGGGCTTCAGCCGGCAGGCGATGACGGCGATGATGTCGCACCAGTGGCCGGGCAATGTGCGCGAGCTGTATAACCGCGTGCAGCGCGCCGTGGTGATGACGGACCAGCACACCATCGCGCCGGCCGATCTGGGCTTGAGCGCGCCCACCGGGCCGGTCGGCGTCGGGCTGGAGGCGGTACGCACCATGGCCGAACGCGATGCCATCACGCTGACACTCGGGCGCGTCGGCCGCAACGTCACCCATGCGGCGCGCGAACTGGGCATTTCGCGCATGACGCTGTACCGCCTGATCGACAAGCACCGTCTGGCGCCGTGAAGCGGCGCGGGCCGGCGCCGCAACCTCACGGCGACGAGACGGCAACCCTTAAACTAGCCGGATGATCCGCTGGTTTATCGTCATCTTTCTGGCACTGGTTTTCATCAGCTGGTTCAGCCCGCTGCTGCAGAAACTGGGCTTCGGCAAACTGCCGGGTGACCTGCGCTTCAGGCTCTTTGGCCGCGAGTGGTTCATCCCGCTGACCACCACCATCTTGCTGAGTTTTGTCGCCAGCCTGATCGCCCAGATCCTTTAACCGCACTACAGCTCTACCGGACCCCTGCATGAAGGCCTGCGTTGATATCGGCGGCACAAAAGTCGCAGTAAGTCTGGCGTATGCCGCCGCCTCAGGGGCTGGCGCCTTGCCGACCGACGCGCTGCGGCATCGCCGGTTCGAGCCCACCGCCACCACCGGCACGCCCGATGCCGTGGCGCAGCAGATTCTTCGCATGCTGGGCCGGGCCTGCGACGAAGCGGGTGCGCGCCTGGCCGACATCGAGGCCGTCGGCGTGTCGTCGTGCGGCCCCTTCGTGCTGAACGGCGGCATGATCGAACTCGCCGCCCCGAACATTTGCGGTGGCCTGGCCGGGCCGGCGCGTGGTCTGCCCAACGACTGGACCCGCGCCCCGCTGGAAGCGCCGCTGCGCGAGACATTCGCCAGGCTGCGGATTGACAACGATGGCATCGCCGCGCTGCAGGCCGAGCGCCGCTGGGGCGCGTTGCAGGGGTTTGATCATTGCGCCTACGTGACCTGGAGCACCGGCATCGGCTGCGGGCTGTGCGTCGATGGCCATGTGCTGCGCGGCAAGCAGGGCAACGCCGGACACGCCGGGCACCTGTTCGTCAGCGACAACTTTGACGCGCTGTGCGGCTGCGGCAACATCGGCGACGTGGAAGGCTTGGTGGCGGGCAACGCGCTGGCGCGGCGGTTTTCAGCGCAGGGGTATGCCGATGCAGCCGCGATTCTGACGGCAGCCCGGCGCGGTGATGCAGCGGCCGTTGCCATCGTGGACGAGCTGTGCCGGGTCATGGGGCGCGCGCTCTACAACTTGGTCATCACGCTCGACGTGCAGCGCATCAGCCTGGGCGGCAGCGTGTTCTGGCACCACCGCGACTACCTGCTGCCGCGCCTGCAGTCGCACATCAGCGGAAGGTTACCCGCGCTGACCGAAGGCTGCGACCTGGTGGCCGCCGGGCTCGGCGAGCGGGTCGGTGATTTTGCGGCGCTGGCCTTGCTTGACTATCCGCACTGGCCGAGCGTGTCGCTATCAAAATAATAGCTGCTGGCGCAGGTACTGCCTGGGCTGCAGGCCTTTCTGATGCTTAAAAAGGTAACTACGCAGCCCTGTTCTTCCTCCTTCCCCCGCTGGGGGAAGGCCGGGATGGGGGTCTGCGGTGGTCGAACTTCAGCGGTCTGCCCTTGTCAGGGCCTGGCTGGAAAACGTCTGCTGCGCGGTTGGGACCAGCCAGACCTGGAGCCGGGAGGCCCCCATCCCAACCTTCCCCCAGCGGGGGAAGGGGCCGTGCGGACGCTGGAACAGGGTTCTTCGGCAGGCTGAGTAGTGACGAATTTTTGCGGCTGACACCATCACACCATCACGGCAGATCCTTGTTGGGCTCGGGCAGTGACATGTCGCGCGGCCCCACGGTGCCCAGCCGGGCTTTGAGCGACTGCGGCTGGCCCGTCAGGATGGCGGCGTAGTTGGTGGTGTTTGACAGCACTTTCTTCACGTAGTCGCGGGTTTCGGCAAACGGCACGTTCTCGGCCCAGATGGCGGCGTCGAGTGTCGGGCCGCCGGTCTGTCCGCGCCAGACGCGCGGCCGGCCCGGCCCGGCGTTGTAGGCGGCGGCGGCCATGGCCATCGAACCGTCGAGGTCGTCGAGTGCCAGCTTCAGGTAGGCGGTGCCGATGGTGATGTTGGTGTCGCGGTCGTTGATCTGGCCGGGCGTGAAGCCTTCCAGCCCGATCTTGCGCGCCGTCCAGCGTGCGGTGGCAGGCATCACCTGCATCAGCCCGGAGGCGCCCACGCCCGAGCGTGCATCCATGATGAAACGGCTTTCCTGGCGGATCAGGCCATAGACATAGGCCGGGTCCAGGCTGATGCCCTGCGCGCGTTTGATCACCGCGTCGCGAAACGGCATCGGGAAGCGCTGGTCGAAATCCATCGCGGCTTTGGTGCGTTCGCTGGTGTTGATGCAGCGGTCCCAGAGCTGCCGGTCGCAGGCGAACTGCGCGGCGGCCAGCAGGTCGCGCTCGCCCATGCCGCCGCGCTGGTGCAGGTTGGTGGCGTAGTTCCATTCACGAACGCCCTCGCTGCGCAGGCCCATCGCGATCGCGTAGGCCGCGCGGTTGAGTGCCGGGTTCAGGCGCGCGGCTTCCTTTTCTTCGCGGGTCAGTGGCGCAGGCTTGGGCGGCACGGTGATTTTTTCGCCCAGGTCTTCGAGGGCGAGCTGCTCGTAGAAGCCGCGTACCGACGCGATGGACTGCAGCAGCGCGAGTGCTTCAGCACGTTGCGGTGCGATGGTGATGGTCGGGGCCATCACCGGCGCGGCGCTGGCGGGCGATGCAGCCGCCAGCGGGATGATGGCTGCGGCGGCTGGCGCGGCAGGCAGCGGGGCAGGCGCTGGATTGGGCGGCGCGGTCGCCAGCAGGGCGCGGGCTTTCCAGTAGGTCCACACGGGCTCCTTGCGCATGTCGTCGCTCATCGCGTGGACGGCCGACAGCACCTGCGGCCAGGCTGGTTGCGCGGTGCGGCGCAGTGCCGCGCGGACTTTCCAGGCCAGCATGTCATCGCTCAGGTCGGTGTCTTTGGTGACCTTCGAAAAGTAGTGCAGCGCGTCGCTGGCGGGCACGGTGCCCAGGCGGGTCGCCAGCTGCCGGCCGATCGCACCCCAGACCCAGTTGCGCTCCTCGGTTTTCAGCTGCAGCCCCCATTTGCTGTCCATCTGAAACGCCGCGCCCTCGGGGTCGGTGGTGGCCATGCGCACCAGCGCCAGCGTGACGAGTTCCTTGCGCACGGTGCGCAGGGCCAGGTACTTGCCGGTCAGAAACCTGATCGGGCTGGCGATCAGCTGGTCAGCCATCGCCAGCGCTTCAGGCGCAACGATCTTCACCGCATCGCGCGCGGCCCGCGGGCGGTTGGCTTCCAGCGCCAGCCGGGCCTTGTGCCAGGCGTCTTCCGGCATGAGGTTTTTGCTGCCAATCAGCCGGTCGGCCGCCGATGTGCAGCCGTCATCGGCCTCGCGCTGCGCCAGCCAGTTCTTGCGCACCTCGTCGGCCAGTCTGGCATCCTGCGAGGGGTTTTTCAGGTGATCCACCAGCAGTGCGTAGCAGCGCACCTCGCGGTCATCGTTCATGCGAAAGCGCGGGTATTCGGCGTCGAACGCGGCCCAGTCGCGGCGCTGGCCGAGCAGCAGCAGCCAGTCGTTGCGCAGCCGGTCTTCCTGGTAGGTGCCGGCGTAGCGGCGCAGAAAATCATCGACCTCCTGCGCGCTGGCTTCGCCCAGGCGGGCCTTCAGTTCCCAGTAGGCCGCCCACGGCTCCAGCACATGGCCCCGGGCATGCGGCAGCAGTTGCGCCAGGCGGCCCTTGTCGCGGGCGCGGAAGGCCTTGCTCATGTCCAGGATCACGGCATCGCCGGCACTGGCGCCGTCCGAAGCGCCCGATTGGGCCAGGGCGGCAGGCGCCGTCGCAGCGCTGAACGCGAGGGCCAGTGCAGCGGGCAGCACGGCAGGCCGCAGGGCGCTGAAAAGAAATGTGTATAGCATTGCCCCATTATGGACAAATCAAGTACCCGCAAAGCGCTGGTGGAAGCGCGCCTCAATATGCCCGACCGTCTGGCGCGCGCCGACCTGCTGCAGCGCGTCATGCGCATCTGGCTGGTGGGGCGGCCTGACACGGTGATTGGCGCGTACTGGCCGATCAAGGGCGAGTTTGACCCGCTGCCCGCGCTCTACCGCTGGCAGGAAGACGCCATCCTGACCCAGGATTTATCGTCAAATCCGGCACTAGCCCAGGTAGAACGTGCGCAGCTAGCTACAGAAAGCATAGCGGGCCGGTCGCCGCGCAAGATTGGTTTGCCGGTCGTCAACAAGCTGCACAAGACGCTGGTTTTCCATGCCTGGTACCCCGGCTGCCCGATGGAAGAAGACGCCTACGGCATTCCCAAACCGAAAGACACCGAGGTGGTGGTGCCGACGCTGCTGTTCGTGCCCTGCGTGGGCTACGGCCCGGGCGGCTACCGTTTGGGCTACGGCGGCGGTTTCTACGACCGCACGCTGGCCACGCTGCAGCCGCGCCCGTTCACCGTCGGGCTGGGCTATAAAAACGGCTGGCTGCCCGACCTGGAGCCCGAGCCGCACGATGTGCCGCTCGATGCGCTGCTCAATGACAACGGGGTGGTCTGGCCTGTGTAGCCAGGCACGCTATGCTGCGTCATTCGCGTAGCGAAACCTGCGCAGGTGTAGCCCCAGATAGTATTTTCTGATGAACTCAAAGCGCGCAGCCAAAGAGAACGTGTAAGCGTTTTTTATCGGAACGTACCAGCTGTTGAGTCCTGTCCTGAGGATGAGCTGGTAGCCGTTTGTCTCCAGAAGCGCATGTTTTTTGAGATGGGTGACGTGGTCCTCTATCAAAACCAGCCGGGGCTTCCATCGTGAAAAACTGAAGCCCGACAGTGCGACCAACTCATGGCCTTCTATGTCAATGGACAGCAGGTCAAAGCCCACCGGTGCGCCCTGCGCCTGCAAAATGGCATCGAGGGTTTCACATTGCACCGCTATCGTGGAACGAACGACTGCGCCCAGCGCGATGGGCCTGTCTTCCAGCGTGGAATGGGGGCCGGCGCGGTTTAACTGCAGTTGTTTGCCAGCGTTTTCAGGGCTGGAGCAGGCCATTTCAACCACGATCCCGCTGCGCGTCTGGCGAAGCTTCTCGCAGCAATCAGGATCAGGTTCCACCAGAAGCCCTGTCCAGCCGAGTGCTTCAAGGTGCTGGGACTGCGAATCGAGCACCGGGTCATTGGCGCCCACATCGACATAAAAACCCTTGTTGCTCTGGAAGTAAGCCTGGACCAGCTGCTGCTCGACGGCGGGCTCATTGCTGAATTGATTCACTTGGCGCGCAAGGAAGTCAGCGCGATTTTTCAGAGAGGGTTGCATGGCGTTTCGTTGCGGGCTGGAATTGATCGATGCGTCGATTGTCGGGCCTCTGGCATTCAGACCTTTCAAACGTTCACGCGCGGCTTGACCGCAGGACTGGTTCAATCCAGCCCATCCACAGTATCCGGATCAGGCCCATCGCCAATGGCTGCGCGGGTCAGCGCCGCCTGCGCCTTGAGCCACTCGCAAAAGGCCAGCACTTCAGGACGCGCCGCGCTGCGTGTGCCGACCACCAGCCAGTACGCTATTGGCGAGTCGAGCCGCAGCGCCGGGAGGGGTTCCACCAGATCGCCCGAGGCGAGGCTTTCGGCAATCAGCGGCAGGCGTGCCAGCACCACGCCCTGGCCGGTCAATGCGGCCTGCACCATCTGGTAGGCGTAGTTGAAATAAAGCCAGCGCTTGGCCTCCAGCCGGGGCGAGGCGTGTTCGGTGAGCCAGCGTTGCCAGGTCAGCCATTCCAGGTGCGTGTGGTAGCCGTCGCCGGCCTCGATCAGCGTGAAATGGGCCAGGTCGTCCGGCCGGGTCAGGGCCGGGCCGCTTTTGAGCAGCCACGGGCTGATGACCGCCGTGATCTGCTCGCCGAACAGGCGCACGGCGTGCGGCGGCACGTGGCTGGCCGGTGCGTAGCGCAGCGCGATGTCCTGGTCTGAAACGTCGAGATCGACCGCCACATCGGACGCATCGATGCGGATGTCAATGCCGGGGTTGTCGCGCTGGAACGCTTCAAGCCGGGGAATGAGCCACATCGACGCGAACGACGCGAACGTGGTGAGCGAGACGCTTTTGCGACCGGCGCTCTGGCGAATCTGCCGCACCGCGCCGTCGATGCGTTCCAGCGACGGCGTGACCGCGCGCAGCAGCAGCCCGCCCGCACTGGTCAGCTCCACGGCCCGCGTGTGGCGGTGAAACAGGCCGACGCCGACGTCTTCTTCCAGGCTCTGGATCTGCCGGCTCACGGCTGACTGCGTCAGTGCCAGTTCTTCCGACGCCATGCGGAAATTGAGGTGGCGCGCGACCGCTTCAAAGGCGCGTAGCTGGCCGGCGGCAATCGGCCGGGAACGCAGGTGGGTTTGTGAGTGCTGCATGACAACCTTCGTGGCGGGTGGTTAGGCATTGATGCGTCTGGAGAATGAATAGCGTACTGCGATTTCATTGGACGGGGAAGGGGTGCCGTCCGACCATGGAGCCCGCATCGCTTGCACACCGCTCTTTTTACGGAGGACACCATGGACCCACGCATTGCCTCTTTGAACGAATCAGCCC
>NCGI01000109.1 GCA_002256925.1 Polaromonas sp. 28-63-22 | reverse complement strand
GCTCGTGAACGGCAAGTACGAGCGTATCAGCTGGGACACCGCCCTCAACGAAATTTCGGCGCGCATGCTGGAGCTGCGCAAGCAAAGCGGTCCTGATTCAGTCTATGTGATCGGTTCTTCCAAGCACAACAATGAGCAGGCTTACCTGCTGCGCAAGTGGGTGAGTTTCTGGGGTAGCAACAATTGCGACCATCAGGCCCGCATTTGCCACTCCACCACCGTTGCTGGTGTAGCTAATACGTGGGGCTACGGCGCCATGACAAATTCTTACAACGACATGCAGAACAGCAAGTGCGCGCTGTATATCGGATCCAATGCCGCCGAGGCGCATCCGGTCAGCCTGCTGCACATGCTGCATGCCAAGGAAACCGGCTGCAAGATGATCGTGGTGGATCCGCGATTCACGCGAACGGCCGCCAAGGCAGACGAATACATCCGTCTCCGGTCAGGTTCGGACATCCCGTTCCTTTTTGGCATGCTGTATCACATCTTCAAGAACGGCTGGGAAGATACCAAGTACATCAACGACCGCGTTTATGGCATGGACAAGGTCAAGGAAGAAATCCTCGCCAAATGGACACCGGACAAGGTCGAGGAAGCTTGTGGCGTGCCTGAGGCCCGTGTTTACATGGCTGCCGAAATGATGGCCAAAAACCGGCCATCCACCATCGTGTGGTGCATGGGGCAAACCCAGCACACCACCGGAAATGCAGTCGTTCGGGCCTCCTGCATACTGCAGCTCGCCCTCGGCAACGTCGGCGTCTCGGGCGGTGGCACCAATATTTTCCGCGGTCATGACAACGTGCAGGGCGCCACGGACGTCGGCCCGAATCCAGACTCCTTGCCGGGCTACTACGGTCTGCTTGAAGGTTCCTGGAAGCACTTCGCCAAGACCTGGGGTGTGGATTTCGACTGGATCAAGGCACGCTACGCCTCGCCTGCCATGATGGGCAAGCCGGGTATCACGGTGTCTCGCTGGATTGACGGCGTGATGGAGAAAAACGAATTCATCGACCAGGATTCCAACCTGCGCGGCGTGTTTTTCTGGGGCCATGCGCCCAATTCGCAGACGCGCGGTCTGGAGATGAAGCGTGCCATGGACAAGCTGGACCTGCTGGTTGTCATCGATCCCTATCCGTCCGCTACCGCAGCCATGGCGGCGATGCCTGGCAAGGCTGAAGACCTCAACCCTAATCGGGCCGTGTATCTGTTGCCGGCTGCCACGCAGTTTGAGACCACCGGCTCGGTGACCGCCTCGAACCGGTCTATCCAGTGGCGCGAAAAAGTGATTGAACCGCTTTGGGAAAGCCGCAGTGACCACATGATCATGCATCAGTTCGCGGAAAAACTCGGCTTTGCCGCTGAGCTGTCCAAGAACTACAAGATGCAAAAGGTCAAAGGCATGGACGAACCCGTGCCAGAGGACATCCTGCGTGAAATCAACAAGACCTGCTGGACCATCGGCTACACCGGTCAAAGTCCTGAGCGTCTGAAGGCGCACATGCGCAACATGAATTTGTTCGATGTCAAGACGCTGAAAAGCAAAGGTGGCAAGGACAAGGAAACCGGCTACGACGGATATCCAGAGTTTGACCACATGCTGCTCAAGAAGCTGGGCTGGTGGGACGAATTGACAGATGTCGAGAAAAAGGCTGCGGAAGGCAAAAACTGGAAGACCGATTCCTCGGGCGGCATCATCCGCGTGGTGATGAAAAACCACGGTTGCCACCCTTTTGGCAACGCGAAGGCACGCGCCGTCGTCTGGAATTTTCCGGATGCGATTCCACAGCACCGGGAGCCTTTGTACGGGACCCGGCCTGACCTCATGGCCAAGTATCCGACCCATGACGACAAGAAGGCGTTTTGGCGTCTGCCCACGCTGTATAAAACCATCCAGCAGAAAAATATTGCTGACAATTTGAGCGAGAAGTTCCCCTTGATCATGACATCCGGGCGTCTGGTAGAGTACGAAGGCGGCGGCGAGGAAACGCGCTCTAACCCTTGGCTGGCCGAGCTTCAGCAGGAAATGTTCATTGAGATCAACCCCAAGGTGGCGGCCGAAAAAGGCATTCGCAACGGAGAGCGCGCCTGGGTAAGCACACCAACCGGTGCGCGTCTGAACGTCCAGGCCATGGTGACCGAACGTGTCGGCGCTGATACCGTTTTCCTGCCGTTCCATTTTTCCGGACGTTGGCAAGGCGCCGACATGCTGGCGTACTACCCGAACGGTGCCGCACCGATCGTGCGCGGTGAGGCCATCAATACCGCGACGACCTATGGCTACGACAGTGTCACCATGATGCAGGAAACCAAGACGACCATCTGTAACGTCGAGAGGGCGTAGGTCACTCTGCCCAAGTCAGAGCAAAGACTAGCCCAACCGATCAGGAGAAAAAAATATGGCGAGAATGAAATTTGTTTGTGATGCCGAGCGCTGCATTGAATGCAATGGCTGCGTCACGGCCTGCAAAAACGAAAACGAAGTGCCGTGGGGTGTCAACCGCCGCCGCGTGGTGACGCTCAACGATGGCGTTCCGGGCGAGAAATCCATCTCGGTGGCCTGCATGCATTGCAGCGACGCCCCCTGTATGGCGGTTTGCCCCGTCAACTGCTTCTACCGCACCGACGAAGGCGTGGTGCTGCACGACAAGGACGTTTGCATCGGCTGCGGCTATTGTTCGTATGCCTGTCCGTTCGGCGCGCCTCAGTTCCCGGCGACCGGCACCTTTGGCGTGCGCGGCAAGATGGACAAGTGCACTTTCTGCGCGGGCGGCCCTGAGGTGAACGGCAGCCAGGCCGAGTTCGAAAAATACGGTCGTAACCGACTTTCCGAAGGCAAGTTGCCCGCGTGCGCCGAAATGTGCTCGACCAAGGCCTTGCTGGCTGGCGATGGCGATGTCGTCGCCGATATCTTCCGTACCCGCGTGGTGCAGCGCGGCAAGGGCGCTGAAGTCTGGGGTTGGGGCACGGCGTATGGCGCCAGGCAGGCTGGACAGGCTCCTGCCGGAGTGAAGTCATGATGCGGCCGGTTTTATTGGGCGCTTTGGTGGCTGTAGTTGCCGCGTTGAGCGGGTGCGGAGAAAAGCCGCAGACGCTTTCGGGGGTCAAGACCGATGTCCCTGCCTATCAGGGCGCCGACAACAAGTTTGTGGCGCCGGGCTGGAAGCCGGGCGACAAGAACAGCTGGGAGCAGGATCTGAAGACCCGTGCCCTGAATACCCAGAACGAATATTCCAGAATAACGAAATAAGTGACTGGACTTCCCATGTCAACGATGAAACGTGCGCGAGCAACTTTCTTGTTAGTAGCCATGAGCCTGGCGGGGTGGGCTTCGGCGCAGGCGCCTGCACCTACGGCTCAGGCTCAGGCTCAGGCTCAGGCGCCATCGGTCGCCCCGGCGGGTCAGGGCGGCATTCAGGGCCAGAACATCTTCGATGTCAAACCCGATGCCAGTTCGGACCCCAACTACAGCAAGCAGACCAATGGCGAACGGGCCAAGGTTCAGCCCGGAAACAATGCGCCCATGTGGCGTCAGGTTGGCGCTGGCCTGACCGGTTTCAGCAGCTTGCCGAAGTCCGAGGCACCCGAGGCCGGAAACCTTATCCAGCCTTTTGTGCAATACCCCGGCTCGCGGCTCACCAATGCCGGCGAAGCCTGGCGGCAGGTACGTAACAACTGGCTGATTCCGTACGGCGGCTCATTGCTAATCATTGTGGCTCTTGCCATAGGGATTTTCTATTTCAGCAAGGGCATGATCAAAAATCATGCGCCGGACACGGGGCGGAAAATCGAGCGCTTCACGCCGTTCGAGCGTGCAGCGCACTGGTCCAATGCGATTGCCTTCGTCATCCTGGCGGTTTCAGGCATCGTCATGGCCTTTGGCAAGTTCTTTCTGTTGCCGATCATGGGCGCCTCGCTTTTTGGCTGGCTGACCTACGCGTTGAAGAATATGCACAACTTCGCCGGTCCGCTGTTTGCGGTGTCGCTGGTGATCGTGTTCCTGACCTTCCTGCGCGACAACTGGCCGCAAAAAGGCGATTTGACCTGGCTGCGCAAGGGTGGAGGGCTTGTTTCGGGGTCGGAGCCTGCTTCATACCGGTTCAATGCAGGTGAAAAAGTGGTGTTCTGGGGCGGTGTGTTCTTTCTCGGGCTGGTGGTTGTGTCCTCGGGTTTTGTACTCGACAAACTGCTCCCGGGTTTGGTCTATGAACGCTCCACGATGCAAATCGCGCATATGGTTCATGCGGTGGCCACGGTGCTGATGATGGCAATGTTCATCGGCCACATTTATCTTGGCACCATCGGCATGCAGGGCGCCTACCAGGGGATGAAGACCGGCTACGTTGATGAAACCTGGGCTCGGGAGCATCACGAATACTGGTACGACGATGTCAAGGCCGGCAAGATTCCTGCCCAGCGCAGCGCGACAGCGGTTTCAGGTCAGACCTTGCAGGCGTGATTTGAGAACCGACAAAGCAAACGACCAAGCAACGAGGATTTCATGAAAAAAGCGTTTTCTTTCGCACTGGGTTGCGGCCTGCTTTCCGGCTTGCTGCTCACTGCTTCCAGCGTGGCACTGGCCAAGCTCCCACCCTTGGGTGATGAAGCCAAGGCCAAGGCGGCAGAGGCAGCGGCCAAAGCTGCCTGGGCGGGAAAAGTGGACAACTATCTGCTTTGCAAATCCCAGGATAAGGTTGCAGCCAGTTACTACAAGACCGCCGCAGCAGCGGGCAAGCCGACCAAGCCGGCAGCTACCGTGCCTCCCTGCGCAGACCCGGGCGCTTTTGCCTACACGCCGGCCGAGGCGGCTAAGCCGATTGAGGCGGCGGGGGCCCACTCACCTACCGCCACGGCTGCCAGCCCACCGAGCACCAAACAGCCCGACGCGGCAGTCAATCCGGCCAAAAAGCCCTGAACCTGACTGCATCCCAAAAAGGCCGACCTTCCAGGTGCGGCCTTTTTTTGTTGTAGGCTTTCGGCATGACTGTACTGCTCCCTGTTCTTCCCCTGCCCTGGCTTACCCGCGCCGAGGCGCCGCTGACCTGCGAGATCGACGTCGTCAACGAGCACGGCGAGCATCTGAAGGTCGCGATCCCGGCGGAGCGCGCTCTGACGGTGTATGTCGATAAACGTGAGCTGGTCACGCTCATGACCCTTGGAGCCCACCCGGAGTGGCTGGTGCTGGGCTACCTGCGCAACCAGCGGCTTGTCCGTTCCGTCCACGATATCGAATCCATCACGGTGGACTGGGATGTCGGTGCCGCTGCCGTGAAAACCCGGCACGGCATCGACGACATTGAAGAAAAAACGGCCAGGCGCGTGGTCACCACGGGGTGCGGGCAGGGCAGTGTGTTCGGTGGGCTGATGGACGAGGTTGACCAGTTGCGTCTGCCGCCCCATGCCGCCTTGTCCCAGGGGCAGCTGTACTCGCTGGTCAACACCATACGGCTGAAAGAAACCACCTACAAGTCGGCCGGCTCGGTGCATGCGTGTGCGCTGTTCGACACGGGGACCCCGGAGCCTGACATGCTGCTTTTTGTGGAAGACGTGGGCCGTCATAACGCCATCGACACCATCGCGGGCTGGATGTGGATGCATAGGGGCCCCGCGCTTGTCGCTTCGCGTACGTCGCTGCCCCCCGAGGGGGCTGTAGGCCGCGGCTCCGAGCCTGCAAATGCAGGCTTGGGCGGCTTGCAGAGGGGATGCGACACGCAGCCCGGCGGCCTGCAAGGCCTGCGCCTGCGCCCCGGCCCTTCGACAAGCTCAGGACAGGCCAAGGCCGGTTCTGCGGCCCCGGCTTGTGAAGACGGTACCGCTGCACCCGGCGCTTCACCCACAAATATTGGTTCGGAACGTCATGTTTTCTACACCACCGGCCGCCTGACCAGCGAAATGGTCATCAAGTCCGCGCAGATGGGTGTGGCCATCGTCGTGTCGCGCAGTGGCATCACCCAGATGGGCCATCAGGTCGCCCAGTCGGTCGGTCTGTGTGCCATAGGCCGCGCCACCAACAAACGCTTTGTTTGCTACGCCAGCCCGGAGCGCTTGCAGATGGAGCCGCATCTGGCGCATCGTGCCGAAACGATGGCCCCCAGCCTGGGCTGATGACCCCTCGGGGAGAAAGTTGGGCCTGCGCACGCGCCCTCCGGTTCCCCGAACGCCGCTATGCGCCTTTCTCCTGTCGGACGTTCGCCTGCCGGCTGTCCCCATACCGTCCGTCAGTCGCTATGGTTTCGATAGCTGTCAGCGCACGTTTTACGTGGGCTGGTGGCTCATTTTGCTTATTTTTTCATGAATGCCCGCTGAACCCTTCCGCGCCACGACCGTGGCCGCAAGCCCCACATTTTCGCTGGCCTTCGGTTCTCGGTTAACGTGGCTCCATGAACCCGCTCTTCCTGAAACTCGGCTGGAAAACACTGCTGCGCGACCTGCGGGCCGGCGAGCTTCGTTTGCTGATGGTGGCAGTCACGCTTGCGGTTGCCGCGCTGACGGCGGTTGGTTTTTTTGCCGACCGGCTCAACGGCGGGCTGGAACGCGACGCGCTGCAACTGCTGGGCGGCGATGCGGTGGTTCGCAGCGATGCGCCCACGCCGCCAGCGTTCATCGCCAAGGCGGCATCGCTGGGCCTGAAAGCTGTGTCCACGGTGACCTTTCCCACCATGGGCCGCGCCACCGACCAGGACGGCGGCGCCAGCAAGCTGGTGGCTTTCAAGGGCGTGCCTGAGGGCTATCCGCTGCGCGGCAGCCTGAAAGTCGCAAGCAGCCAGAGTGCGGCCGACGCCGGTGCCAGCACGCGCGAGGTGCCCGCGCCCGGCACTGCCTGGGCCGATGCCTCGCTGCTTGACGCGCTGGGTCTGCGGCTTGGCCAGACCCTGCTGCTGGGTGACGCCAGTTTCAGGTTGACCCGCATCATCGTGCAGGAGCCTGACCGTGGCGCGGGCTTCCTCAGTTTTTCGCCGCGCGTGATGATCAACCAGGCCGATGTGGCGGCTACCGGGCTGATCCAGCCGGCCAGCCGGGTGAATTACCGCTTTGCCGTGGCCGGCAACGCTGCCGCCGTCAAGGCGTATGTGAAGTGGGCGACGGCCGAAATCGGCTCATCGGCTGACGCCACCGATGCGGCCTCTGGCGCGCGCCGCCTGAGCGGCGTCCGGCTCGAATCGCTCGAATCCGGCAGCCCCGAAATGCGCCAGACGCTGGACCGCGCCGAGAAATTCCTCAACCTCGTCGCCTTGCTTGCGGCGCTCCTGAGCGCCGTGGCGGTCGCCATCGTGGCGCGCGGCTTTGCGGCCCGACACCTCGATGACTGCGCCATGCTGCGCGTGCTGGGCCAGCCGCAGCGCACCATTGCGCTGGCTTACGCGTTTGAATTCGTCCTCGCCGGGCTGGCGGCCAGCGCCCTGGGCGTCGCGCTGGGTTTTGCCGTGCACTACGTCTTTGTGCTACTGCTGGCCGGGCTGGTGGAAAGCAGTTTGCCGGCCGCCACGTGGTGGCCCGTCGCTTTCGGCATGGGCATGGGGCTCACGCTGTTGCTGGCCTTTGGGCTGCCGCCGGTGCTGCAACTGGCCCAGGTGCCGCCGCTACGCGTGATTCGCCGTGATGTCGGCAACCTCAAGCCCGCCTCGCTCGCGGTGCTGCTGGTCGGTGTGACGGGCTTTGCGGTGCTGCTGCTGGCTGCCAGCAGTGACCTGAAACTGGGCCTGATCGCCGTCGGCGGCTTTGCCGGTGCCGTGCTGGTGTTTGCCGCTGCCAGTTATGCCGCCGTCAGATTGCTGCGCGCCAGCGTCAACGAAGACGTGGCGCCGCGCTGGCTGGTGCTGGCCACGCGGCAACTCTCGGCGCGGCCGGCTTATGCGGTGGTGCAGACCAGCGCGCTGGCCGTTGGCCTGCTGGCGTTGATGCTGCTGGTGCTGCTGCGCACCGATCTGATCAGCAGCTGGCGCAACGCCACACCGGCTGATGCGCCCAACCGCTTCGTCATCAATGTGCAGCCCGAGCAGGGCCAGGCGTTTCAGCAGGCGCTGCGTGCCGGTGGCGTGACCAGATTCGACTGGTTCCCGATGATTCGCGGACGCCTGGTGGCTATCAACGGGAAACCGGTAACGCCTGACGCCTTCACCGAAGACCGCGCCAAGCGCCTGGTGGACCGCGAATTCAACCTCTCGACCAGCGAGCAGGCACCCGACTACAACCAGATCGTCGCGGGCCGCTGGACGCCCGGTGAAAAAGGCGCTGTCAGCGTCGAGGAAGGACTTGCCAAGACGCTTGGCCTGAAGCTCGGCGACAGCCTGCGTTTTGACATCGGCGGGCAGCAGAACGACGCCCGGATCACCAGCCTGCGCAAGGTGGACTGGAGCTCCATGCGCGTCAACTTTTTTGTGATGTACCCGGTCGCCTCGCTGCCCGATGTGCCCGTGTCGTACATCAGTGCCTTCCGCGCGCCCACGCCACCGCCGACTGTGGACGGCCAGCCCCGGCCGCCCAGCTTCGACAACAACCTGGTGCGCGCTTTTCCCAACATCACCAACGTTGACATGACCAGCACCCTGGCCCAGGTGCAGCGCGTGCTCGACCAGGTCATTCGCGCGGTTGAATTTCTTTTCGGCTTCACGCTGGCGGCTGGCCTGGTGGTGCTGTTTGCGGCGATTACCGCCACACGCGAGGAGCGCGCCAAAGAGTTCGCCATCATGCGCGCCGTCGGTGCCCGGTCTTCGCTGCTGCGCCAGGTGCAACGCGCCGAACTCGCTGGCGTGTTCGATTTCAACTGGACCGGTTCCTGGACGGTGCCGCTCTTGGGCAGCCTCTCCGGCGCCGCGCTGGCGCTGGCGGCCGGCTGGTGGGGTTTGCGGTCGGTGCTGAACACGCCGGTGGTCGAGACGCTGCGCAAGGCGCAGTAAATACGGGCTTACCTCACCGCAGAGGCGCAGAGAGCGCAGAGGACCGCAGAGTAGATTGAAAAATTAAAATACTTCCCTACTCAAATGGAAGTGTTGCTCTTCTTGGTCCCGCTTCCTCTGCGTTCTCTGCGCCTCTGCGGTGAATGATCCTGCCCCCGAACCCACGCACCCATGCAAATCGAAGAAAAACCCCCCGGCACGGCCCCGTTCGACACCCCCTTCGCCTGGATCGGCGGCGAAGCCAGCATCAAGGCGCTGGTTGAACGCTTTTACGACCTGATGGACCTTGAGCCCGGCTATACCGCGCTGCGCGCCGCCCACGGCAGCACGCTCGAGAACGCGCGTCAGCGGCTGTTCTGGTTTTTGTGCGGCTGGATGGGCGGGCCGCAGCACTACACCGACCGCTTCGGCCATCCGAAATTGCGTATGCGACATATGGGGTTATTGGGGTCAGACACCAATTTCGCTGCGGTGCAGGGCACCGCACCCGCAGGGCGAGCCGAAGGCTCGGCGAATTTGGGCTCTGACCCCAAAAACCCCGGCTCCATCGGCATCGCCGAGCGTGACCAGTGGCTGGCGTGCATGGATCAGGCGATGCAGGAGACCGGCGTCGACGAAGCGCTGCGCGCCCGCCTCAACACCTCGTTTTTCCAGACGGCCGACTGGATGCGCAACCGGGGCGAGTAGTGAACGGGCGCCGCAGGGGAGGCTTTGCGGGCTGTTAACCTTGCCGGATGCTTCGAATAAGGCCGATTTTCAAGGTCAAATAGGCCTTTAGCCCACGTGGTACCTGCGCGAGCAGCTATCAAATACGTAGCGAGCCATCTGACCGGCAACCGGCTCACCCCTGCGCCAGCAGCACCACCAGCGCCCCCGCACCGCCCTGCGCAGGCCGGGCTTGCACAAAGGCCAGCACCTCGTTTTTCTGAATCAGCCAGCTTTGCACGCGTCCCTTGAGCACCGGGGTTTTGCCGGGCGAGCCCAGCCCCTTGCCGTGCACCACGCGCACGCAGCGCCAGCCCGTCTTGTGGGCGTCCTTGATGAATTGACTGAGGGCGTCTCTGGCCTCTTCGCGGCGCAGGCCGTGCAGGTCGATCTGCCCCTGAATGCTCCAGCCGCCG
>NCGI01000536.1 GCA_002256925.1 Polaromonas sp. 28-63-22 | reverse complement strand
GTAGTGCTGGATGAAGTCGCCTTCGTAGCCGTCCTGTCCGGCCGCAGCGCGCAGGTTTTGCTCCAGCGGCGTCAGCGGGCAGGTCCAGCCCATGATGACGACCAGCGCCGCCCAGGCCGCAGCGGGCAGGTGCAGCCACATCCAGGCGCCGTTTTGCAGCGCCAGCAGGCCGCCCAAGACGCCAAAAACGATGAAGGCCGCATGCACCACCACCAGCGCATCAGCCAGGAGTCTGTAGCCCATCACGGCGTCAGGGCTTCTCGGGCACACATTGCGACGCTGCCGCAGCCACGACGCGGCCCCGGCCGTCCTCGACCCAGCCGATCACGCGCAGGCGGCGGGCGTCCGCCCCCTCGGCGATGCGCATGGAGCGCTGCTCGAAGAATCGGTCTTGCTCTGTTTTTGATAGCTGCTGGCGCATATTCCAATTGGTCTGAAGCAGGTTTCTGACCAGATTTCTTTCAACCGGCGAGCCTTCGGTGCCCACCGGCAGGGTTTCGACCAGCGCCAGCCAGGCGCTCCAGCGCTGGCCACGGGCCGCCGCTGGCACAGGCTTCATTTCGATGGAGGCGCCCACGTAGTCGGCCACCGGCAGGCCATGGGCGACACGCAAGGTGCTGCCCACGACGCCGCGTACCGGTCGTTTCGAGACGCTGCTGCCCGTGGGCACGGGCCGCCTCAGCGCTGTCAGTCGGGCCAGCGCATCACGTGTGGCCACCGGCGACAGCGGCGCGTCGTCGCCCTGGCTGCCCGGGGTGACCCAATCGAGCGCCAGTTGACCAGCATCGGCTTTCGGGGGTGACCCAATCGAGCGCCAGTTGACCAGCATCGGCTTTCGGCGTGGCCGGGTCGCTCCAGCAGCTGGCGCAATCCGCGTTGATGAAGCGCTCCAGCAGCTGCGCCGGCTGCGGCTGGCCATCGCTGGCGCAAAAGGACTGGGCATGCACGCTGCCGAACGGCGCCAGAGCGAGGAACGCCAGCGACGCGATGAACCCTGCAAGCTTTCGGGGTTGCCGGAGCCGCGGTAAAAGAGGCGAGAGAGGCAAAAGAGGCAAAAGAGGGATAAGAGGTATGGGGGGGTCGGGGTAATTCATCAGGGCTTTCTACAATGAGGCATGTTCTCAGAAGTCGCTAGCGAATCTCCGCTCTTACAAAATCTTAATCCAGAGCAGCTCGCGGCGGTGACGCTGCCGGCCACGCACGCGCTGATTCTGGCCGGCGCCGGATCGGGCAAGACCCGGGTGCTCACCACCCGCATCGCCTGGCTGCTGCAAACCGGCCAGGTCGCGTCCAGCGGCATTTTGGCGGTCACCTTCACCAACAAGGCCGCCAAGGAGATGCTGGTGCGGCTGTCCGCCATGCTGCCGGTCAATGTTCGCGGTATGTGGATTGGCACCTTTCATGGCCTGTGCAACCGTTTTTTGCGCGCGCACTACAAGCTGGCCAACCTGCCGCAGAGTTTCCAGATTCTTGACACGCAGGACCAGTTGTCTGCGATCAAGCGGCTGTGCAAACAGTTCAACGTCGATGACGAACGGTTTCCGCCCAAGCAGCTGATGTATTTCATCGCCGGC
>NCGI01000535.1 GCA_002256925.1 Polaromonas sp. 28-63-22 | reverse complement strand
TTCCACCGCAGTGCCCAAATCAAAACTGCCGGTGATGCTGCCCAGCAAGGCGCCGCCGCACGTGCAGCTCGACCCGGCGCTGCTGCAAGGCATCGAAGAACGGCTGGCGCGTGATTTTCCGGCGATTGCCGACAAGCCGCTGGTACTGGTTTACCCCGGCGGCGGCATTTTGCCGATCCGCGCCTGGCCGCTGGCGTCGTACACCGCGCTGTGCAATGGGCTCGTGGCCGACGGCTGCGCGGTGGCCGTGATCGGGCTCAAAGACGATCAGGCACTCGCGCGTGAGCTGGTGGCGCAAGTGCAAGGTGGCGGCAGCCTGGCGACCGACCGGGGAAACTCCCCCTTCAAACAGGGGCTGCAGGACTGGCTTGGCCAGACCGCAGGCGCAGCGGCCCCCTCGGGCGGCAGGGAGCTACGCGAAGCGGGCGACCGTGAGGGCGACATCATTGACCTGACCGGCTACACGCGTTCGGTGGCTGAGTTGCTGGCGCTGTTCCACAAGGCCAGCCTGCTGGTCACCAACGACGGCCCACGGTGCTATTCGTTCTACAGCCAATGGCCGTGTTCACCCTGCCTGACGGCCTACAACCACCGCTCATCGTTTTGCGACGGCGACAACCAGTGCCTGAAGGTGATTGCGCCCGAAGCCGTGCTGGCCAAGGCGCGCGAGTGCCTGGCGAGTGCCTGATGAGTCGTCTTCGCGCGTTCGCCGAGGCCGCCGTCAGCCGCTTGCCGGCGCGGCTGCAGCCGATGGCGCGCTGGCGCTTCATCAAGTTCGGCGCGGTGGGCGCCAGCGGCACGGTGATCAATGTGGCCGTGCTGTACGCGTCGCAGGAATTTTTGCTGCGCGGCATTGCCGACTTCCACATGCGGCTCAATTTTTCCATCGCCATCGCCATCACCTGCGCCACGATCAGCAACTTTTACTGGAACCGCCGCCTGACCTGGCGCGACCGACGCCACGAGGTGCATCACTCGGCACTTTTTCTCTTTGCAAAATACGTCATGGCGGCGGGCCTGGCCATCGTGGTGCAGTCGCTGCTGACCAAATGGCTGTCGCTGTACATGCATTACCTCATCGCCAACCTGGTGGCGATAGCGCTGGCAAGTCTGTTCAGTTTTGTCGCCAATGACCGCATGACTTTTCGCCGCCGCCGTGCCAAAGTTAACCCATCTGCTGATGCTGCCGATACTGCTGACGCGCCTGAAAAACCATGACCTCTGGTGAACCCATGAAAAATCGCCTGCCCGCGCATTACGTCTGGCTGGCGCTCGGCATCGTCGTGGCGCTGGGCTATCTGTTCGGGCTGGGCGGTGACCATATTCCGCGCAACGGCGACGAACTGGTCTATGCGCACATCGCCCGCCTGACCGCCGCCAGC
>NCGI01000108.1 GCA_002256925.1 Polaromonas sp. 28-63-22 | reverse complement strand
TGAAGGCTTGCGCTGTACGCCTGCAGATGCAAGTGCCCCGCTAAAAAAACGGGCGGCGGTCTGCAAAGAACAGCCACCGCGTCAGCGGTTTAGTTCAACTTTGATATATCCGGCAAAACTGCCGATCAACACAGCTTGCGGTCGGATAACACTGGGTGAAACTACCTGAAAAATTTTTTGAAATCATCATCTTGCCTCAATACAAAGTATGGATGAACAGGTATAACAAAACCGAGAAAGCCGCCGCACCTCCTTTGCAGTCGATTCGCCTGTTGGACCAGGTCCGCGAGCGGATTCGGTATCTTCACTATAGCCTTCAAACTGAAAAGGTTTATCTGTACTGGGCGCGTTTCTTCATCCGTTGGCACGGCAGAACCGGCCAGATGCGGCATCCACGCGACATGGGCAAAGCCGAGGTTGAGGCTTTTCTGACCATGCTGGCCAATGAGCGCCAGGTGGCACCGGCAACGCACAGGCAGGCGCTGAATGCGCTGCTTTTTCTTTATCGGCAGGTGCTGGACCAAGACCTGCCCTGGCTTCAATCCATTGGGCGTCCGCCCGAACGAAAACGTATTCCTGTGGTGCTGACCGTGGCTGAAGTGCAATCTGTTTTGGCGCTGGTCGATGGCGTTGAGGGGGTGCTGGCACGCCTGCTTTATGGAACAGGCATGCGGCTGGCTGAGGGGCTGAGTCTGCGCGTGAAGGACGTGGACTTCGAGCGGCAGGTGATTGTGGTACGCAGTAGCAAAGGGGACAAGGATCGCGTGGTGATGTTGCCGCGCGTTCTCGTGTTGCCGCTTCGTGACCAGCTGGCCCGCTCACGGGCGCTTTGGGCGGCAGACCGCGCTGCAGAACGTAGCGGCGTGTACTCGCCGCACGCATTGGACGCCAAATACCCCCGCGCGGGGCAGACCTGGGCCTGGCATTGGGTGTTTCCGTCGCCGGGCTTGTCTATGGACCCACGCACCGGCGTCGAGCGGCGGCATCACTTGTTTGAAGAGCGGCTTGGCCGGCAGCTAAAAAAGGCGGTGGGGCAGGCGGAAATCGCCAGGCACGTGACGGTGCATACCTTGCGCCACAGCTTTGCCACTCATCTGCTGCAGTCGGGCACCGACATCCGCACCGTGCAGGCGTTGTTGGGTCACAGCGATGTCAGTACGACCATGATTTACACGCATGTCATCAAGGCGGGGAGCGGTGCAACGCAAAGCCCGCTGGACGCACTAGTCACGCAGTGAAGTGGTCGCTATATTTTTAATAGCTGCTTGCGCAGGTATTACCTGGGCTATAGGCCGATTCGACCACTAAACCAGCCTGAAACGGCCGTTTTGGAAGCTACCCGCCCCGCGCCGTAATAATCGGAATCACCAGCTGTAGCCGATGGTATTTCTCCCACAGCGTTTCCTTGCTCTCGACGTTTTTAGGATCGACCGGAATACACGCTACCGGGCAGACCTGCACGCATTGCGGTTCGTCGAAATGGCCGACGCATTCGGTGCATTTTTTCGGGTCGATCTCGTAGATTTCCTTGCCGAGGTAAATCGCCTCGTTCGGGCATTCGGGCTCGCACACGTCGCAGTTGATGCACTCGTCGGTGATCAGCAGGGCCATGGCTAGCCGCCCTTCCCGGCCGCTGCGTGTGCGGCTTTGAGTGACGCGGCTACTTCCGGGCTGACCATCTGGCTGACGTCGCCGCCGAGCTTGCTGATCTCGCGCACCAGCGTGCTGCTGATGCACTGCAGCGATGCTTCCGGCAGTAAAAACACGGTTTCGACGCCAGGCCGCAGCTTGCGGTTCATCGCGGCCATCTGTGCTTCGTAGTCGAAGTCGGTCATGTTGCGAATGCCGCGCACCACGGCCGAAGCCTTGTGGGCGGCGCAAAAATCCATGATCAGGCCGTCGAAGGGCAACACGCTGACTTGCGGCAGATGCGCGGTGGCGCGCCTGACCTGCTCGACGCGGGCCTGCAGCGTGAACATGGTTTTCTTGTGATGCGCGGCAGCCACGGCGATGATGACCTGGTCGAACAAACCGGCGGCGCGACGCACCACGTCGTCGTGACCGAGCGTGAACGGATCGAAGGTGCCGGAATAGACAGCAGTGCGCGGCTTGGTGGAAGGCATTGGGGAATTATGCCCCTGGGTGCCCTGCAGAGGCATCACCCCCAGGGTAGCAGGGCCGCTGCACTTCAGGCGGCTGGCGCGTTGTCGGCGGCCGGCGCGGCAGCCTCCGCCTTGACCAGCAGATGAAAATGCACGGCCCCGGCCTTGCCGCTGCGGTACACCTGCAGGCCGAGCGGCAGCAGCTCGTCGTTGGCCCAGGCCCGGGGCGCTTCGAGGTACACCAGCCCCGCTGGTGCAAGGGCCTGTGCAGCGGCTTTCAGCGCGGGCTCGAACACACTGGACTCGAAAGGCGGATCAAGCAGCACCAGTTGCATGCTGCCAGCGCTCAGGCGCCGCAGCGCGCTCAAGCCGTCGCCGCGCTCGATCCTCACCATGGCGGCTTTCAGCCGGGTTTTCAGGGCCTGCAGCGGGGCCATCAGGGCGGCGTCCTGTTCGCACAGCAGTACGTCGGCCGCGCCGCGTGACGCGGCTTCAAAACCCAGGGCGCCGGTGCCGGCGAATACGTCGGCGCAGCGCCAGCCGCTCAGGTCTTGCCCGAGCCAGTTGAAGAGGGTCTCGCGGACGCGGTCGGGCGTGGGGCGCAGGCCTTCACGGTTCGGCACGGGGATTTTGGTGCGCTTGTATTGCCCGCCGACGATACGGATCTCGCCGGGCAGTTTGGCGTGCGGTTTGCCTTTGGGCAGCGCTGGTGAGCGGGCGCCTGGCGCGCGGGCGGCTTTTTCTGCGGGTTTGGCTGCCGGGCTGGCGGAAGGCGGTGGAAAAATTTTCATGGGCTTTTCAAAAGGGGCTGTCAGGGTGCGGCGCCGAGGATAACAGTGACCATTTTGTCGGGTTGCAGTTTGCGCGCAAAGGCCGCCTTGATGTCGGCGACGGTGACCTTGCTGATCTGCTGCGTCCAGGTGTCGAGGTAGTCCAGCGGCAGGTCGTTCCAGGCGATGGCGGCGATGTTGTCGAGCAGTTTGCGGTTGCTGTCGATACGCAGCGCGAAGCCGCCGATCAGGTTGTCTTTGGCCGCCCGAAGCTCGGCCTCGGTCGGGCCGTTGGCCACGAAGTCAGCCAGCACCTGGCGCACCACCGCAAGCGCCTGCGCCGCCTGGTCAGGCCGCGTCTGCAAGCCCACGGTGAAGCTGCCGGCATGCAGGCCGGGTGAAAAATAGCTCGACACGCCGTAGGTCAGGCCGCGTTTTTCACGCACCTCCGTCGTCAGGCGTGACACAAAACCGCCGCCGCCCAGAATGTAGTTGCCGACAAAAAGCGCGAAGTGGTCGGGGTCCGAACGCCGGTAGCCGGGCTGGCCCACCAGCACCTGGGCCTGGGCCGAATCGAAAGCGATGCGCTTTTCAACCGGCTGCGTCAACGCCGCGACCTCGGGCACCACCGGCAGCGGCTGCAGCGTGCTGCAATCGGTTGGCGGCAGGCGTGCCAGCAGGCGCGTGGCGATGGCATCGGCCTGCGCCCGCGTCACGGCGCCCACCATGCTGATGCGGGCGCGGCACGCCACCACGCCTTGCGCGTGCTCGGCGCGCATGTCGGCCACGCTGATGCGCTCAAGCGTTGGCGCGGTGACTTCATAGCCGTAGGGATGGCTGCCGTACACCGCCGCGCTGTAGGCACGCCCCGCCACAGTGGCCGGGCGGGTGTTGGCCTCCTTGATGGACGCTTCGATGCGCTGGCGCTCGCGCTGCCAGACGGCATCGGGAAACGCGGGCTCGGCAATCTCCCGGGCGGCCAGCGCCACCGCTTTGGCCAGCAGGTCAGGCTCGGTCAGGGAGCGCAGCGAAAAACTCAGCCGGTCGGAGCCGGCGCTGGCGCCAAACTGCGCGCCCAGATCGGCCCAGGCTTCGCTCAGCGCGTTTTCGTCGAGCGCCGCATCGCCTTTTTCAGCCCGCACGCCCTTGCTGAGCATGCTGGCCGTCACGCTCGCCAGCCCGGCCTGGGCGGGCGGGTCGCGGCGGCCGCCGGCATCGAAATCGATCTGCACATCGAGCATGGCAATCGCCGGACTTTCGACCAGGTACACCCGGGCGCCGTTGGGCTGGGTCCAGTGCTGGATCGGTATGGCGGCCGCCGCAAAGCCCGGCAAAATCGCCAGGCTCAAGCAAAAAAGGCCTGCAGCCCAGGTGATACGTGCGCGAACAGCTATAACTTTAATAGCACTTTTCATGTGGAATCATCTGGTTGGTTGACACGGCTAGCGTACCCGCTGGCGACAAGACCCGCTCGCCACGAGCCTGTTGGAGGGCCCTGACGCAGGCAGCGGAACGCGGGCAGCAGGCTTGGACAGGCCCAGCCCGAACGGGTTCGAAATCGCAAGCCAGGGGCATGAGGTCAGCTTCAATGCCGCGCGCCCGCAGCCGGCTGGCGCGGCTTGCGGTTCGGGTCGATCGGCTGCGGCAGCAGCGTGGCCATCGTCATCTGGTCGTCACCAAAATACTTGGCGGCCACCGCCTGCACTTCGGCGCTGGTGATGGTGCGCAGCGCGGCGATCAGCCGGGCGCTGGCATCGACCGGCAAGCCCAGCACCCAGTTGGAGCCCAGCTCGCGCGCCTGGCTGAAGACCGAGTCGAGCTTGTAGGTTTCGCTGGCCACCCACTGGGTCTTGACGCGGTTGAGTTCGGCCTCGCTGACGCCGTTTTTAGCCACCAGCGCGACCTGCTGGCGCAGCGCGTCAGCCACTTGCTGCGTGGTCTTGCCGGCGGCGGGAACCCCGTCGAGCGTGAACAGCTGCGGGCCACGGCCCAGCAGGCCATTGGAGGCGCCGGCGCTGTCGGCCACCCTGCCCTCGCCCTGCACCAGCGCACGTTCAAGCCGCGCGCCGTCGTAACCGTCCAGCACGGCGGCCAGCACCGTCAACGCCAGCGCATCGCGGCTGGCTGACGCTGGCGCCGTGCCTGCAGGCGGCGCTGACACGCTGGGCAGATCAGCCGCCAGCACCTGCGGCACCTTGAAGGACATGCTGACATAGGCCTGGCTGGCCGGTCCCTTGAAGTCGAGCTGGCGCAGACCGGACTGCACCGGCTCGGTCTGCGGCTTGCGCACCGGCACCGGCCGGGCGGGGATCACGCCGTAGTATTTTTCAGCCAGCTTGCGGACCTGCGCCACATCGACATCGCCCGCCACCACCAGCGCTGCATTGGCAGGCACGTACCAGCGTTGGTAGAAATTGCGCACGTCATCGGGCGTCATCGATTCGAGGTCGCTCATCCAGCCCACAATCGGGCGGCGGTAGGGTGACGCGGTGAAGGTGGTGGCGTTGGCCTGCTCGTACATCATGGCGCGGGGCGATTCTTCGGTGCGCGAACGGCGTTCTTCCTTCACGACCTCGATCTCGCGCCTGAATTCGTCGTCGGCCCACTGGTTGTGGGCAAAGCGGTCGGACTCCAGCTTCATCACGTCTTCAAGCCGGGCCGCCGGGATCTGCTGGTAATACCCGGTGTTGTCGCGGCTGGTGAACGCATTTTCACGGCCACCCAGCGCCGCCACGCGGCGCGAGAATTCGCCGGGTTTGACGCTGGGCGTGCCCTTGAACATCATGTGTTCCAGCGCATGCGCCACGCCTGTGGTGCCGTCCACCTCGTCCATCGAGCCCACACGCACCCAGAGCATGTGCGCCACCGTGGGCGCGCGCTTGTCGGGCTTGACGATCACCGTCATGCCATTGGCCAGGGTGAACTGCGCGATGGGGGCCGGTGCGGTTGCCTGCGCCAGTGCGGCGCCGCTGGCCAGGCAGGCCGCCAGCAGGGGCGCGACAGGCAACAAGGCAGGCAGAAAGCGGGAAAACGGGGTGAAAAGGGAAAGAGAACGCGTCAAAGGGCTTGCCTCGGGTGTTTCATAGAAAATAGACGAAGATCAGTGCGACTCCAAAGCATACCCAATGTTCAGTTTTTTCAAGAAAAAATCCCCACCCCCTGCCCCCGCCGCGCCAGCCGCCGCCCCGCCAGACGCATTTCCAGGCACACCTGCGGCCACGCCGGCTGCCGTTCCCTCCGCCGTTTCACCCGCCGCCCAGCCCCGTGCGCCAGCCTTGCCGGCCGGCCCCAGCATGATTGGCTCGGCGCTCGTCACGCCGATTGCCATTCCTGAGCCCGCTGCTGCGGCAGCCAGCCCGCCCGAACGCCAGCGATGGCTCAGCAAGCTGCAGGCCGGCCTGCGCAAGACCGGCTCCAGCATCTCGACAGTGTTCACGGGCGGCCAGATCGACGAGCAGCTGTATGAAGACCTTGAAACCGCGCTGCTGATGGCCGACACCGGTGTGAAAGCCACCGAACACCTGCTGGCCGACGTGAAGCGCCGGGTGAAGGACGGCGGCATGACGCACCCGGTCGCGGTTAAGAACGCGCTGGTCGAGTCGCTGGCGCTGCTGCTCAAGCCGCTCGAAAAAGCGCTGGTGATCGGTGAATTCAAGCCCACCGTGATCATGGTGGCGGGCGTCAACGGCGCGGGCAAAACCACGTCGATCGGCAAACTGACGGCGCACCTGGCCAGCGAAGGCGCCACGGTGCTGCTGGCCGCCGCCGACACCTTCCGGGCTGCGGCCAAAGAGCAGCTCGCGGTCTGGGCCGACCGCAACACGGTCGAGATTGTCAGCCAGGAAGGCGGCGATCCGGCGGCGGTCAGTTTTGATGCCGTCAGCGCCGGCAAGGCACGCGGCAGGGACGTGGTGCTGGTCGATACCGCCGGGCGCCTGCCGACGCAGCTGCACCTGATGGACGAGCTGCGCAAGATGAAGCGGGTGATCGGCAAGATAGAAATCGAGCGCACCGTGGAGCCATCCTCTTCACCAGCCGGGGCCGTGGAACCGGCTTTGCCGGGCCACAGGCGCAGCGCCCCCTCGGGGGGCAGCGCAGTACGCGAAGCGACAAGCGTGGGGGCCGTACCACCGCCACACGAGGTTTTATTGGTCATCGACGGCAACACCGGCCAGAACGCGCTCAGCCAGGTCAAGGCCTTTGACGATGCGCTGCAACTGACCGGCCTGATCGTGACCAAACTCGACGGCACCGCCAAGGGCGGCGTGCTGGCGGCGATTGCGCTGTGGGCGCGCGAACGTCAGGCGGTGAAACCTGATTTGAAGCCGGTGCCGGTTTACTTCATTGGCGTGGGCGAAAAGCTCGAAGACCTGGAAACCTTCAACGCGCGGGAATTTGCGCAGGCCCTGCTTGCCTGATTTGCCGCCACGCATCCATCGCATCGGCCGCAATACCCGCGCCAGCGCAAGGGGCACACAATGGTAAAGCTCTTGCAAAAGCCGGCCGCGCGCCTTGAAAAGCGCCCTGCCATCGTCAGTTGCAAGGCTGAAAGGGTTCTGACATGCTGCACACAGCGC
>NCGI01000107.1 GCA_002256925.1 Polaromonas sp. 28-63-22 | reverse complement strand
GCCCACAGCGTGGAATCCATTTGACCTACAGCATGGAGGGGTGCCGCCGATCACCATGGACGGATTGATTTTTCACAAGGACATTTCCACCATGAGCTTCATCACCACCGCCGACAAGACCCAACTCTATTGCAAGGACTGGGGCTCCGGCCGGCCGGTCATCCTGCTGCACGGCTGGCCGCTGTCGTCGGACAGCTGGGACGATCAGGCGATGGCAATTGCCGATGCCGGTTACCGCGCCATCGCCTACGACCGGCGCGGTTTCGGCCGCTCGTCGCAGCCGTGGAGCGGCTACGACTACGACACGCTGGCCGACGACCTGGCCGCAGTGATTGAGCAGACCGGCGCGCAGGACGCGGTGATTGCCGGTTTTTCGATGGGTGGCGGCGAGGTGGCGCGCTACATGTCCCGCCACGGCGGCAAGTCGGTCAGCAAGGCGGTGCTCGTCAGCTCCGTGGTGCCTTTCATGCTGAAGACCAGCGACAACCCGAACGGCGTGGACCCTTCGGTATTCGACGGCATGACCAAGGCGATGAAAGAGGATCGGGCGAAATTCTTCGGCAGTTTTTTCAAGGATTTTTTTGGCGTGAGCATGCTGTCGCACGGAGCCAGTGAAGAGGTTCTGGAGTGGGCGCGCGGTGTGTCGATGCAGGCCGGCCTGAACGCCACGCTCGGTTGCGCCAAGGCCTTTGCGACCACCGACTTCCGGCCTGATCTGCCGGCCTTCAAGGTACCGACGCTGATCATTCACGGTACCGACGACAAGACGGTACCGATTGACGCAGCCGGACGTGCAGCCGCCCAGGGCATCGCGCAGTCAACCCTGATCGAATACGACGGCGCACCGCACGGCCTTCAGGTGACGCACAAGGAGCGGCTGACCAAGGACCTGCTGGACTTCATCCGGGGCTAATGGCTGACGCTGGCACCCGGGCACATTCAAAACGTGCCGGGCAGCAAGATGCCTGTATCCACGTTCTCGATATTCGTGTGGCCGCAAAAAGCCATCGTGATATCCAGCTCTTTGTGAATCACCTGCAGCGCCTTGGTCACACCCGCTTCGCCCATGGCCCCCAGGCCATAAGCCATCGCGCGGCCGATCATCGTGCCGCGGGCGCCGAGTGCGCGGGCTTTCAGCACATCCTGACCGCTGCGAATGCCGCCGTCCATCCAGACCTCGATCTGATCGCCCACTGCAGCCACGATGGGCGGCAGCGCCGTGATGCTGCTTTGCGCGCCGTCCAGCTGACGGCCACCGTGGTTGCTCACCACAATCGCGTCGGCCCCGCTCGCCACGGCCAGCCGCGCATCTTCCACGTCCTGAATGCCTTTGAGAATCAGCTTGCCGCCCCATTGCTGTTTCACCCAGGCCACGTCGGCCCACGACAGGCGCGGGTCGAACTGTTCGTTGGTCCAGGCCGAGAGCGAACGCATGTCGCTCACGCCCTTGACGTGTCCGACCAGGTTACCGAAGGAATGGCGGCGCGTACCCAGCATGCCAAGGCACCAGCGCGGTTTGGTGGCCAGATTGATGATGTTGGCGAGCGTGGGTTTGGGTGGCGCCGTGAGTCCGTTTTTGATGTCTTTGTGACGCTGGCCGATCACCTGCAGGTCGAGTGTGAGGATCAGTGCGCTGCAGCGCGCCTTGCGGGCACGCTCGATCATGGCCGCCATGGCGTCGCGGTCGCGCATCATGTAGAGCTGGAACCAGAACGGCGCCTTGGTGTTGGCGGCGATGTCTTCAATCGAGCAGATGCTCATCGTTGACAAGGTGAACGGAATGCCGAATTTTTCGGCTGCCCGGGCGGCCAGGATTTCACCGTCCGCATGCTGCATGCCGGTCAGGCCTACCGGCGCGATGGCGACCGGCATCTTGACGTCGATGCCGACCATCGTGGTGGCGGTGCTGCGGTTTTCCATGTTGACGGCCACGCGCTGGCGCAGCTTGATTTTCTGGAAATCATCTTCGTTGGCGCGGTAGGTACTTTCCGTCCAGGAGCCGGAATCGGCATAGTCGTAGAACATGCGCGGAACCCGCTTTTGGGCGAGAACCCGCAGGTCTTCAATGGTGGTGATCACGGCCATGAGCTTGTCTCCTTGAATGACTCGATGTTTTTTCGATGTTCTCACACCCCGTGGTGCCGGCGAAAAGATACTTGCGGCCAATCGTAGCGGGGCGGCAGGGGCGCTGGCGTGAAACCTGCCGTCGCACACGTGAAATTATTTTGAGCCCGGCGCCGGGCCGCCTCGAACAGCGAGCCAGGCACCTGCGGACGCCCATGAAAAAGGCGAGCCGTGGCTCGCCTTGTAGGGGAAGGGCCGAAGCCCGCGTATCAGCCGAGGTTGACCGGCACAAAAATCTTGTCGCTGCCGCGCTGGATCAGCAGGGCGACCGATTTTTCCGATTTGGCCACGGCGGCCTTGACCTGATCGACACTCTTCACGGCCGTACCGTTGACGGCGATCAGCACGTCGCCAGACTGCACGCCCGCCATCGCGGCCGGGCCGCTGGCGTCCTGCACCAGCAAGCCGCTGTCAATGCCGGATTCGCGTTTTTCAGACTCTTGCAGAGGACGCAGCGCCAGCCCCAGCTTGCCCTGGGCCATTGCATCCTTGCTGCTGGCAACCGCCTGCGTCTTGTCGTTGGCGTTGGCCAGGCGTGCCGTGATTTCCTTCGCGGCACCCTGGCGCCACACGTCGAGCTTGACGCTGTCGCCAGGCGCTGCAAGCCCGATGATGGCGGGCAGGTCGCCCGACGAGACAATCGGCTGGCCGTTGACCTGGCGAATCACATCGCCTGCTTCCAGGCCGGCCTTGTCTGCGGGGCCGCCTTTTTCGACGCTGGACACCAGGGCACCCTCGGGCTTGTCAAGCTTGAAGGAGTTGGCGAACGTCTGGTTGACTTCCTGAACGGCTACGCCCAGCTTGGCGTGCTCGGCCTTGCCGGTGGCCAGGATCTGGTTCTTGATTTTCGAGGCAATGTCGATGGGAATGGCGAACGACACGCCCTGGTAGCCACCGCTGCGGCTGTAGATCTGCGAGTTGATACCCACTACTTCGCCGCGTGCGTTGAACAGTGGGCCACCCGAGTTGCCGGGATTCACGGCGACGTCGGTCTGGATGAAAGGCACGGCGCTGTCGTCAGGCAGCGAGCGGCCCTTGGCGCTCACCACACCGGCCGTCACCGTGTTCTCAAAGCCGAAAGGCGAGCCGATGGCCAGCACCCATTCGCCGACTTTCAGGTCAGCGGCCTTGCCCAGCGTCACGACCGGCAGGTTTTTGGCGTCGATCCGCAGCACGGCCACGTCGGTTTTAGGGTCTGCGCCCAGCACCTTGGCGCGGAACTCGCGGCGATCCGTCAATTTGACCGTGACTTCCTTGGCGTCCTTGACGACGTGGGCGTTGGTCAGGATGATGCCGTCGCTGCTGACGATGAAGCCCGAGCCCTGGCCGCGCATGGGCACTTCCTGCTGGCCGCCGCCGTTACCCCGGCCGCCGCCCTGGCCTTGCTGGAAGCGACGGAAAAATTCAGAGAACGGATCGTTGGGAGAACCGCCGCTGTTGCCCTGGGCGAAAGGCGACTCGTCGGACACCTTGGTGGTGCCGGTGACGCTGATGTTGACCACGGCCGGGCCGTAGCGCTGGGTGATCTGCGGGAAATCCGGCATGGTCATGGGTGCGATGGGCGCACCCGGTGTGACGGAGGCGCTGATGGCGGGGGGTACGGCTGCGCTTGCAACGCTGTGCAAGCCATCCAGTGCGGTGATGCCTGCACCGCCGATGACGCCGGCAGCCAGCAAGGCGGCGACCAGCGAGGTATTTTTAAGAGCAATAGATTTCACGACAAGGACTCCTGGGGTTGGTGGCACCCCTCGGTGCCGGTAACCATGACTGTGAGGAGCCAGTCTTAGGCGGGGCTTAAAGACGCGGGAAGCAGAAGCGCGAAGCGCTTTCCTAGATCTGAAAACCCAGCCAGCGCACCAGGCCTTCGGCAATATCGCGCAGCAGCGAGGGCCGAACCGGCTCGAAGAAAGGCAGTGTGCTGAACTGGCCGTCCACCCATCGCGTGACGGTGCCGATGTCCTCGGGCGAATAGAACGCCACCATCAGTTCGAAGTTCAGGAACAGGCTGCGCGCATCGAGATTGAGCGAGCCGCAAAACGCCAGCGCGTCGTCAACCACCACCACCTTGGCATGGACCATGGCGGGGCTCAACCGCACCTTGCCGCCGGCCGCAACCAGGTCGCGCAGCGCCCGGGCGCGTGCGATGTCAGCCAGCCGGTGGTTGGATCGCGCGGGCATGATGAGTTCCACCTGCACGCCGCGCCGGGCTGCCAGGCACAGCGCCGTCAGCAGTGTGTCGTCGGGCACGAAGTAGGGCGTGACGGCGACGACACGATGCTGGGCGCGAAACAAGGTGGTGAGCAACAGGCCATAAAACGTATCCTCGGCCTGGTCGGGGCCGCTGGGGACCAGTTGCGCGCGGTGCAGGCCGGTGTCCGGGGCGCCGGTGGCCGCAGGCAACGTGGCCACCGTCGGCGGGCTCAAGGCATCGGCTGGTTCACCGCCCGGATCACCGCTGCGCCAATGACTCTCGAAGATCTGCCGCGCCTCGGCAGCGAGCGGGCCTTCAAGGGAAAAACTCAGATCGATCCAGGGCGCTGCGCCGCCGTCGTTCGTGAAATATTCCGCTGCGAGATTGCGCCCGCCGGTCCACATCCGCTGGTTGTCGGCGATGGCCAGCTTGCGGTGGTTGCGCAGGTTGGTGCGTCCGCGCAGCGGGTTGTGCAGCAACGGCATGAACCAGTGCACCTGCACGCCGGCACCGCGCAGACGGCGCACATGGCTGGCTGACGTCTGCCAGCTTCCCACGGCATCGAGCAGCAGGCGCACGCGCACCCCGGCAGCGGCGCGGCGCTCGAGAAGCGCTGCAAGGCGTTCGCCCAGGGCATCGTTGCCGAGTACAAAGGTGCAGATGTCCAGCTGCGCGTGGGCCGAGTCGATCAGGCTGACCAGCGCATCCCAGGCCGCCTGGCCGTCCTGATGAAAGCTGATGTGCCGATTGGGCGCAGGTGGCGGCAGGCCCATGCCTTGCAGTGTGGCAATCGCGCCGTTTTGCAGGCTGTTGTCGGGCGGCTGCGAGGGTGCCGGGGCCTGCCGGGCGGGGCGCGCGAACTTGCGTTGCCCCAGCACCAGGTACAGCGGCAGGCCGACGTAAGGCACCAGCGCAATGAACAGCACCCAGGCGAGCGCTGCGGAAGGGTGGCGCCGCTGCCCGCTGGTATGGGTTCTGACTGCGTAGATCAGCAGGGCAGCCAGCACGAATACCACGTGGGTGAGAACAGACAAGTGCGTTTCCGGAGTTGTTGCGCCGCCGGTTATCGGGTCGCTGCAGTGTTCGGGGCTGGGGCCGGGTCGGCGGGCAGTTCAGGGGAAGCGTCGGGTTCTGCCTGCGCCACGGCCGGCATGCGCAACGCCACGCGCAGGCCGCCCCGGCGCTCGGAGCGGTCCAGGCGCAGGGTCGCGCCGTGGCGGTCTGCAATCGTCTTGACAATCGCCAGGCCCAGCCCGCTGCCGGTTTCCGCCAGTGTGTCGCTGGCGCGAAAAAACCGGTCGAACACGCGCGACCGGTCTTGCGCGGCGATGCCCGGCCCGCTGTCTTCTACCGTCAGCACGGCCTGTCCGTCCAGGCTTTCGATGCTGACATCCACCTGGCCCGACACGGGCGTGTACTTGATGGCGTTGTCCAGCAGGTTGCGCAGCAGCATGCGCAGCGCCTCGGGCTGGCCCATCACCACCACCTGCTGATGCTTTGATATGCCCAGATCAATGTGCCGGGGCTGGGCCTGCGGCAGCATGTCAGCCACCGCCCATCGCACGATCTCGCCGAGATCGACAGGCTCGGCGCGCTGCGTGACGGCGCTGCCTTCCTCGCGGGCCAGCACCAGCAGCTGCTCGACCAGGCGGATCGCGCGGTCGATACCCTGGTTCAGGCGCGCCACGCCCGCTTCGCGTTCGTTGGGGTCGGTGCTGGCGCGGCGCAGCGCCTGCGCCTGGAGCTTGAGCGCCGTGAGCGGTGATCGCAGTTCATGCGCCGCATCGGCCACGAAGTGCTGCTGCATTTCAAAGGCATCGCGCACGCGGCCAAACAGCAGGTTCAATTCATCGACCAGCGGACGTACCTCGTCGGGCAGATCGTCATTGACCAGCGGCGAAAAATCGTTGACCGCCCGGTTCGCCACCTGGCGGCGCGCCCGCTCAATGGGCGCCAGCGACCGGTTGATGACCCACCACACCGCCAGCATCAGCAGCGGCGTCAGCAGGGCGAACGGCAGCACGGCGCGAAGGGCGATGGCCCGCGCGCGCGTGGCGCGGGCTCCCAGGTCCTGGGCAATCTGCACTGTTTGCGAAGAGGTCTGCAGTGAATAGACGCGGTAGTGGTTGCCGTCGGCCTCAACCTCCGAAAAGCCAAGAATGGTGCGCGGCGGCAGCGTGGACCGTGTGGAGCGAAAAAGCTGCGTGCCGTCGGGGCCCCAGACCTGCACGTAAATCTCGAAACCCCCGTCACCTTGGGTGATGGCTGCGGGAAAGTCGGGTTCAGCGCCGTTGGAAAACCGCGCGCTGCCGCCGAGTGAGCGGGCCACCTGCTGCAGGTGGTCGTCGAACATCGCGTCGGCCTGCTGCACGGCACTGCGGTAGGCCGTGGCAGCCTGCAGCACGGCAGCCAGCAAAATGGCCACCAGCACGAACCACAGCAGGCGCCGTTTCAGCGAATGCGACGGGGCGTTCATCATTCCTTGGGCACCAGGTAACCCAGCCCGCGCACGGTTTGAATCAGATCGTTGCCCAGTTTCTTGCGCACGCCATGAATGTAAACCTCGACCGCATTGCTGCTGATGTCGTCTTTCCAGCTGAAGAGTTTTTCTTCAAGCTGCGCACGCGACAGTACCGCGCCGGGTCGCACCAGCAGGGGTTCGAGCACCGCCCATTCGCGCGCTGACAGCGAAACCGGCTGGCCGCCCACGGTGGCCTCATGGGTGGCCGGGTTCAGGCTGATGCCCTTGTATTCAAACACCGGCTCGGCCCGGCCGGCGGCCCGGCGCAGCAGCGCGCGGATACGAGCAAGCAGTTCGTCGGTGTCATAGGGCTTGACCACATAGTCGTCGGCGCCCGCGTCAAGCCCGGCAATGCGGTTGCCGACGGCATCGCGTGCGGTGGCAATCAAGACCGGGACCGGGTTGCGCCGGCTTCGCAGGCCACGCAGCACCTCCAGACCATCGCGCTTGGGCAGGCCCAGGTCAAGCAGCACCAGGTCGTACTGTTCAGTGCGCAGCGCCTCGTCGGCCATGACGCCATCGCGGACCCAGTCCACGGCATAGTTCTCGCCGCGCAGAACCTGCAGCACCGCTTCACCGATCATGGTGTCGTCTTCGACCAGTAACAAACGCATGGGATGCCTTTTTACCGTGGAGTATG
>NCGI01000002.1 GCA_002256925.1 Polaromonas sp. 28-63-22 | reverse complement strand
CCCGCCAGCCGCACCAGATTGTGATCAAGGCCAGACCACCTTCGGCCCCAGCCGGCCTGGGCCTGTGCAGATGGAGCCCGTCTCAGGTCGCGCTATTTGTGTAACGGGCCACGCTATTGGAGCAAGAGGGCCACGCTATTGGAGCATGGAGCCGGATCGGCAAGGTCTGGGTTATCCACAGACTATCCCCAATCGCTTTAAACCAGCTTTAAGCGACCCAAAACCGACCCTCCAGAACGCGCCAGGCGCCTCGATTGGGCTCCTGGCAAGGGGTAGGTAGGGGTCAATATCGAGGCCCAACGAGCCTATTTCGGAGGCTTGAAATTAGTGATGATCAGCTCACCTTTGGGCCCCCGGCCACACCCTGAAGCTCCTACCGAATAGCTAATGCTGACCCGCTTGATGTAGTGGCCTTTGAAAGCCTTTCGCATCGCCGGAATGTCGTTGACGCTGACCACCGCCTTACCCTTGATAGAGCCCATCAGATGAGCCATGCGGTCGTATTCCTGCAGCCCGAAATCGACCCCATAGCCCTCGGTGCCGAAGTAGGGCGGGTCCATATAAAACAGACTGTGCAGCCGGTCGTATTTCTCGACGCATGCCGCCCACGCCAGGCGCTCAATATAGACCTGGTGCAGGCGCAAATGCGCCGCGCTCAATTGCTCCTCCAGGCGCAGCAGATTCAAGCCAGTCTTTGATGTGGTTGCCGTGCCGAATGTCTGGCCGTGCACCTTGCCGCCAAAGCCCAGTTTCTGCAGATAAAAGAAGCGTGCTGCGCGCTGAATATCAGTCAGCGTTTCGGCGGGCGTCGCCTGCAGCCAGCGGTAGATTTCGCGGCTGGCCAGCGCCCACTTGAAGTGCCTGACGAACTCTTCAAGATGGTGCTGGACCACACGGTACAAGGTAACCAAGTCGCCGTTGATATCGTTCAGTACTTCGACCTTCGCCGGCGCCTTCAAAAAGAACAGCGCAGCCGCACCGCAGAACGGCTCGACGTAGCACTCGTGCGTCGGAAACAGCGGCAGAATTTGCGGCGCCAGGCGGCGCTTGCCGCCTATCCATTGCACCAGCGGCGCCGGCCGCTCGATCGGGTTGTTAAAGAGCGTGGCTGCCCCTCGTTTTTGTGTCATCTTTCAACTCTTTTTCAGATGACGCTCGAAGGCGTGCTGGGTCGGCGCTCGGGCCGCTGCAATCAGCGGCGCTGGCCCTCGATATATTCATGGTGCAGCAGCGCGGGCATTTGATCTCCAGCCTGCTGTAGCAGCCCATCGCCAGTTTGCGATTGCAGCTGCCGCACCTCAACTCAGTCAACTTTTCTAGCATGGCATCACCGTTATGATCACCCAGCCTGTACAGGTGGCAGGGTCTTCGGTCGATACCGTGTTCGCTCACGGTGGAGGCGGGGGCTTGAAGTGTTAGCGCACCGCAGGCCCTCGCCCTGTCTTTTTTGGGCTAGCTGTGCCCGCCCGACGTATCCAGCGGACCCAGTACATTCGTGCGCCACCAGATGGCCCGGGCCTGGCGCCAGCCGGTGCCGGTCAGCTGCAGGCGCTTGGTCCGCTCCGACACGGTCGACTCCACCGCCGGCAGCCGCAGCCAGCCAAAATCAAACGTGCGGCCGAGCACTTTGAACGACCAGGTTGGCGTGAACCATCTGCGCGGCGGCAGCTCGGCGAAGATGGCGACGGCAAGCGTCATCTGCGCCATGAAGTCCAGCGTGTAGCCGATCGCCAGTGTCGGGTAGCCGAACAGCTTGAGCGCGGCCGTCAATTGGCCTCGATTGCGGGCGTCCCGCAACGACATCACGGCGGCGAAGAACACGAACAGCATGAAGCCGATCACGACCAACCAGAAGGCGAGCCGAGTCACCAGCCAGAGCACGCTAAACGCAGTCATGCGTCTACTCCTTTGAAAGCTAGTTTGGCGGTCGCCGGCGTGGCGGCCAGCAAGGCCGCGTAGCGGGTCTTCAGGGCCAGCCTCAAGGCGTCAATGTCCGTGGCGCCGGTCACGCTGGCGTGTGATGGCAGATCGAGCAGGCCCTGCCGGAATGTGGTGATGGCCAGCGCCAGCGGCGCATCGCCGCCGACCTGCGCCGCCATGCCAATGCCGGCCAGCCGGTTGAGCATCTTTTCGCGCTGTGCGCGGAAGGCTGCCAGCTCAGCGGCCTTCAGCGTCGTGAACGATGGCGGAGCAGGCCTGAAGAAGGCCTCATCCACGGCAACCAGGGCGCCGCCAACAACAGCCCAGAGACCCTCGTGTGCGGCCGCGTGCTGCTCATCTGACAGCGTGAGCAGCGCCTCAGCTGGCGGCAGTTCGGCATAGCTGAAAGCATTTGTGTCGAGTAGTTGCATCACGCGCTTGGTGATGGAGTCAAAGTGTGCGTATTTCATTGTGTACCTACCATTCGAAGATGATGATGCCGGACGTACCCGCAGCGCCGACTGCGCCATTACCGCTGCCTGGCGTGTAGGAGCCGCCACCACCGCCGCCACCGGCGCCATAGCCCGATGCAGCGCTGCCAGGAGTGCCGCCGCCGGCACCCGCCCGGCCACTACCGCCGCCGCCGCCGAAGGGGCCAGACGCGCCCGCACCCGCGATGCCAGTCGCGTTGGCAGCGGTGTCGCTCCCTGCCGATCCATTGGGGTAGCCGGTGCCGCCGCCCGGCGCCGCTGCGGGCGATGGGGAATTGATGCCTGCGAGCCCCGCGCCGCCGCCGGCCAGCGTCACGCCGATGCCCGACACGCTAGTCGTGCCGCCCGCCGTACCGTTTGAGCCACTACCCCCTGCGCCGTTGATGCCGCCGCCGCTTCCTGCGCCACCGATGGCAACGGTCAGCACTAGAGCCGGCGTAACCGTGTAGGCCTGACGGATCAGCGACTGGCCGGCGCCGCCACCGCTTCCGCTGCTGCCGACATTGGCGCTAGCCGCGCCACCACCACCACCACCGCCACCACCGGCCGCGCAGCCGCTGACATAAATCGTCGTGACCCCCGGAGGCACCGTGAAGTTACCGTTCGACGCGAAGCGCGCTAGGCCGCGCGGCGTGGACACCGTTCGCCACTTGTCGACGCCATCCCCCACAAAATTCACGACAGCATCCTGGCCGACCAGGCTTACGCTGGACGCCACGCCATCAAATGTGTCGGCGCCGGCGCGGCCGAGTGTTACCGTGTTGGCCGTGGAATCGATCCGTTTGATTCGATAACACAAGGCTGCAAAGATATTGGCCGCTGGAAAATTGATCACCACATTGCCGGCCGCCGCATCGACCAGCACCAGCCCGGCGTGGTCGGCCGTCAGCGCAAAGGGGCTGGCTGCGAAGTTGATGGTGGTGACGTTGCCGGCGAACAGGCGTTTGACGGCCTGGCGCATCTGGTTGCGCGTTGCCGCAGCAGGCACCAGGCCCGCCGCCTCAATGATGGCCAGCAGTTCTTCCTGCACGCCGTTGCACCACTCGGCATTGAATTCAGTCGGCTCGACACCCAGGCCGATATTGCGGTTCTTCCACCCATGCTTGCCGACGCCGAACAGGTCGATGGCTTTGGTGGCAGTAGCGATGCGGTCCATGAAAACTCCTATGAGGCGTAAGCGAAATACACGTTGGTGTGTGCGGGCCGGCGCTTGCGGATCGGGCACTCGATCAGCGACGGCGTGAAAAAATCCAGCGGGTCGTTACAGTCGTCATTGCAATCCATGACACGAATGCCCACCGAAGCGGCCGGCACGTTGAATTGCCAGTTGAAGCGGTCTTCGGGGCTGAATAGCGCATCGTTGCAATCGTCGTTGCAGCTCATCGGCCGGAACTCCGTGACAGTGCAACCCGGCTGCCCCAACTGCGACGCCAGGCCGATGAAGTACGCCGCCGACTGGCCGCCTTGCTCTGTCAGGCGCTGAAGCAAATTTTGCTGGCGCTCAAACAGCGACAGGTTTTCTGGCGCAACCACACAGGCATCGGGCAGCGCCAGAAAGCGCTCCCAGTCCGGCATCATCGTCGTGGCGCGCAGCGGGTCGCCCTGGGCGCGCAGGTCTTCCAGCCGCATCTGGGCCGCCAGCAGCATGGCCGCCAGCGCCTCCAATACGCGCGCCAGCACGCTACCCGGCTCGCGCGTAAAGGCACGGCCCGGCGGCAGCAGGGCCTGCAGCGAACCCAGCCATGCCTGCAGCGTCACAGCCATGTAATCACCCCCAGCACTGGCAACTGACCGATCCCATGCGCCTGGTTGGCAGCCGGCACGCTCAGCACGTGGTCGGTTTCGCCGGCCGAAATAGAGATCGCCTCGCGCTGCTGGCTGATCAGCATCGTGCCGCCCGGCTTGGCTTCGCGGCGGTACAGCTGCTGCAGCTCGGCCGTGATCGCTGCGCGTATCGCGGCCGTGTCCGGGATCGCCTGAATGGCGAAGTTTTGCGCCGTGGCCACCGGTGCCAGTACATAGGTCACCGCCGTCACCGGCCGCACTGCGTCGATGGCGGCCTGCACCGCTGCAATTTCCCCGGCGTCCGGGATGATGCTGGCGTCATCGTCGCGCACAAAGCGCACCACCACCGAGCCCGCACCTTGCTCACCCGGGTAAATCCACACCCGCGTCACGCCAGGCACTTCCAGCGCCCAGGCCACGTAGTCATAGTCGGCGCCGCCCTGCGGCGGCTTGCGGACGCGCGCCAGAATGCGCGCGCGCCAGGCCTCGATGCCCTCGATGTCAGCACCGCCGGCCAGCGCCGTCTGCGCCGTGGCCACCGCATTGACCCCCGCGATCGGCGATGTCAGGGTCAAGGCCGCACCGATCAGTGCGTTGCCTGCTTGCCCGGCCAGCACCGCCTGCACAGCCACATTCGCCACGCCGCCGGCAATCACACCGGCAGCCGTGGTGGTGTATTGCACGCCGCCTGCCGTCTGCACCACTGCGCCCAGGCCAATGGCCGAGCCCTCGATACCGCTAAATTGCACCGTGCCTGTGGCGGGTGCAGCAGGCAGCCGGTTCTTGCCCCAGCGCGCCCCATGCTCGGGCAGCGATTCAGCGGCTGCACGGTCCGGCCACACCTGGTCATTGAGCCACTCGGCGTATTTGTACAGAGCGCTCAGCGCGCCCGCCAGCACACGGTTGATCACGCCGATCACGCTGCTGCGCACACGCGCCAGCACGCCCGGCAGGCGGCTTTCAAATTCAGCCGCGCCTTGCTCGATCAGCTGCGGCAGCGTGGGGCGTTCGAACGGCATCTAGAACGCCTCCCCGGCAAGAGCCCACACCTGGCGCGCCTGGTCAAACTCGAAACGCAGTGTGCGCGCCTGGCCATTGATGGCGAACTTGATCATCGCCACCAGCCAGCCCATGCGTGGCGCAAACACCGTCACCGTCACGTCGCTGGCCAGGCCGTCCTCGACCATCCACTGCAGCGCCTCTTCGCAGTACTGCTTGCAGCGCAGCAGCGTACCGGCCAGCTGCTTTTCTCGCGCCAGCAGCCACAGGCGTGAGCCCGTCAGGTGCTGGTTGTCGGCATACGCATCGGCCCACCAGCCGCGCCGGTCTTCACCTGGCTGCACCTCATAGCCAGCTGCCAGCCGGTCGCACAGCAGCGAGGTCAGCACCGCGCTGGCCAGCGTGTCGTCGCCGGCCAGGTCGGCGCCAGCGATCGACAGGTCAAAAGCCTGCAGCGTGCGGTCGAAAGTGAGGGCAAGGTCCATTGAATCGAGTCTCGTGGGTTGGCTGCGGCGGGTCTTTTAAATCGGTTTAAACAGGCGCACCGGTGTTTCCCGCGCCAGGCTGAACACCGCTGTGCACATGCGTGCGCAGACTGGTGCCGGCCGCCGTCACGTCGCCGGTGGCGGCAATAGCGCCGGTCACCGCCATGCCGTTCTGGCCCGTGATGCTGCCCGTCACCTGCAGGTTGGCCTCGATCTTGACCAGCGGCGTGTCGGTGATCGTCACCGGCTTGCCCGCGCCCTTGACCACGATGCCCGCACGCGTCAGGTGCACGCGCTGGCCCTGGTCGTCGTACAGGCAGACCTCCCCGGCCGCCAGCCCCTTGATGCGATAGCGCCGGTCATCGACGTTAATCACCACAATGTGGCCACTGCTGCCGCCGACGGCCAGCGCAATGCCCTCGGCACCCGGGAGCGGCACGCTGGTGTAGCCGTAGTGCTGAAAGTGCTCGGCGTCATCCGGCGTCTGGTCAGCTTGCAGCGTCACCTGCAGCGCCTGCATCTTGAACGCGTCATTGACCAGGCTGACGACAGCCCGGCTCACCATGCCGCGAACGCGGTCTGCAAGGCTCATCGCTCAGATCCCCGCAAGTCGCGCGGGTTCGGCGGCGTCAGCTCCCAGCTCGGCGTAAACCCATCGCCTTTTTTCTTTTTCTCTTTTTGGGTTTTGTCGTTCAGCTTCGCGTTCAGCTTGCTGCGGCCCACGCCTTCGACCAGCGCAAAAGCCTCGGGCCGCGCAAAGGTCAAATCGCACACGCGGCCCTGCTCGGTCAGCTGGTAGCTACAGCTCACAATCAGTAGCCGGCGGTCGATGTTCATGCGCGGGCTGGTCACCTGCACCAGCGTGTTGGGCTGCCACAGCGCGCCCTCCTGGCCGTCCTTGCCCGTGCGCCAGCCCACCACCGTGCAGCCGCCGCGCTTGCCTCGGCCCATGCGCACCTTCACTTCCCACGCGGCGCGGTCGGCCAGCGCCTTGGTGCTGGTGCCGTGCTCGGCCATCACCACCAGCGGCCGGTAGCGGTTGATCTCGGCGTCCTGGCCACTGGCTTTCAAATGCGCCGCCGCCGCGCCGTTCTCGTGGTCGTCACCCGGCACCTGGCCTTTGAGCGTCACCTCGCTGTGGCGCTCCTTCCAGCTGTGCCGGCTGTTGAACTTCAGCATGTTCACGCCCTCGATCAGCGCCACACCGCTGTCCGTGGTGCCGGCGGTGCAGATCAGCAACTCCCCGGCCGGCGTGCTGGTCACCAGCACCGCGCGCAGCCGGCAGGCCCGGTCGATCGCATCGAAGGCCTTCTCGCCTTCTTCCAGCGCGTAGCGTTTGAACACATCGCCCGTGTTCGTGCCCGGCGCCACCAGCACGGTGATTTTGAAGGGCGCGCAGATGTCGGCCACGATTTTTTCCAGCTTCGCGCCGCGCCATTGGCCGGTCTTGTAGATGGCCGAGCAATCGACCAGGTCGGCCGTCTTGTCACGGCCCGACAGGCGCACCTGCGCGCTGGTCGCCGTGTCGTCGGTCTCGTAGTCATCGACGTAGCCACCGATCACCAGGTCGGCGCCCAAATACACCTGGCAGGGCAAGCCCTCACGCAGCTGCAGCGGCGGCAGCGCGCCCACTGCGCCGCCGCCGTCACCGGGGTAGCGCTGCGTCAGCTGCAGCACAAAGCCGCCGGCAATCTGCTCAATCCCGCGCTGCACTTCCAGCCGCGTCCAGCCGCCGTATTCTTTGCCGTCAATCAGCAGCCGGCAGTCATTGACCGGGTTATTCACCGCAGAATCTCCAGCGTCGCCGCCGGCACAAAGGCCGGGTGCACCACCGCATTGCGCGCCACCAGCTCATCGCTGCGCGTCGCGTCCTGGTACACGCGGTGCGCCAGCACCAGCGCCGGCAGCACAGCCTGCGGCGTATAGCTGGCGCGCTGCTGCAGCAACTCGGCCCGCGCCGTCACATCCCGCACCACCGCCGCTCGCAGCGCGCTCAGGGCCCGGGCCACGTCGGCCGGCGGGTCGTTCAGTTCCAGCTCGGCGTCGATCTGGCCGGTCAGCGCCTGGCGCAGCGCCAGCGCCTGGTCCGCCGTGGCCACCAGGGCCGTGCTGCCCAGCGCAATCGTCAGCGCCCGCGCCTGGTTGCTCAAAGCCAGGCGGCGCTGCAGGTCGGCGCGCGCCGTGTCATTGGCCAGGCTGCGCGCGCGCGTCGATCCGGCCAGCGCCACTGCAGCCGGCCGGCTGTTGCCGGCAAACACCACCTGCCATTCCGAGAACGCCGACACCGGCCGCTCCAGCGCCTGCACCAGCTGCGCATACATGCTGCGCAGGCTCTGCACCAATATGACCGGCGTGCGGATCAGCCCGGTCAGGTTGCCCGTGAAGCCACCCACCAGACCCACCAGCGTTGCCAGGCCGGCGGTGCTGGTCACCAGCCGCGCCGTCTGCAGCAGCGCCGCAGCGGTCGCCGTCAGGCCCTTGAGCGCCTGCGTCGCCAGCACGCTCGCACCGGCTACCGTGAAGTCATCGGCAAACGCCGCCTCGGTGGCCTCGTCCAGCGCATTGGCCGCCACCTCCACCTGCACCACAGTGTTCCGGGCAGCGGTCGGGAAGGTGTTGTCGCCGTCCTCGACAAACGTCACGCTGATGCGCGCCATGCCGCCTTGCTCGGGCGACTCCTTCACGCTCACATCGCCATCCACCGACACCCGGCGCGAGCCATAGCGCGGGTGAATCAGCTCGCCCGGCCCTTTGGCCTCGAACGCGCCGATCAGCGCGTCGCGCTCGACCAGGTAGTTCTCGCCAATGACGTGGCACTCGACCACAAAGCGCCGCGCACGCCGACCCAGGTCGTCCACATACGGCACATCGCGCTGCGGGTACTCATTGACCACATTGCGCCGGCCGACCTTGATCTCTGCGCCCACGGTGCGGAAGGTCACCCCGCGAAAGCTGCCCGCCACCAGCTCGCGGCCGTCGGGCAGCGTGATTTTGTTGAGTTCGTTGCGCCAGGCCATTACCAACCCGCCTCACGCATGGTCTGGCCCAGCGCGTTCATCTTGGTGCCGGTGAAGGGTTTGGTTTCAGCCTGCACCGACAGGTTGGGGTTGCCCTGAATGCGAATCGTCAGTTCGCCGCCGACCTTGCTGTTCTTTAAAGCATCGTTAATAGCGACGGATCGCTTGGCTTCTTCATTGCCAAACAAGCTCATGAAGCGCGCCACCAGCTCGCCAATGCCTTCGCCGCCCTTGTTGCCCTCCAGGCCGAGCTTGTAAACGCCGGTACCGACGCCATAGCCCACGCCACCAGCCAGCGCAGCGCCGCCTGCCACCATGCCGGCCCCGGCGACGCCCAGCGTCGAGCCGGCGGCCAGCGGCACGAGCGAGGCGAATGTCTTGAGGCGGGTCAGCAAGCCGATGGCGCTTGCGCCGCCCGCAGCCGCACCGGCCGTACCCAAAAGACCGCTGCCACCACCGCCCTGCATCTCGGCCCAGTTCGTCACATAGACCGGTTGCACGCCGGCAGCCGCCTGCAGCGCCTTGCCCTCGGCCACGCCAGCCGCCAGCCCACCCGTGCGCCCCACGATCTTGCCGGCGATGCCAGGCAGAATCCGCGACAGCGCATACACGCCCACGGCGCCGGCTGCGGCGCCGCCGGTGATCTGTGCGCCGCTCAAGCCCAGCCCGCCTTGCTCTTTACTGTTGAGCAAATACTTGATGGCGTCGGCAATGGTCGCGTTGATCGGGCGCGCAAAACTTTCAGCTGCCTGGCGCAGGGTGTTTTTTAGCCGGGAAGCCTGGTCGGCCGCGTTGGCGATCGCCGTCGGCAGATCGCGCTCGAGCGTGCCGCCAGCATTGTCGATTTCAGTCTTGAATTTTCGAATGTCCTGCAGCCCGCTGCCGTTGAGCAGCGCCAAGAGGCCACGCTGGGTGTCCAGGTCAGCCTTGCCGAAGGCCTTGCTCACATACTGGAAGCGCTGCGCGTCGGTCGTCAGCTTCGCGAAGCCCTTGCGCATGTCTTCCAGGATCGTCACCGCATCGCGCCGGCTGCCGTTTTTCGCAAAGAACTTCACCCCGGTCGCTTTTTCGGCATCCTTGGCGTAATGCGCATTGGTAAAGAGCCGAAGCGTCGAGTCGGCCAGCGTGGCCAGGCGCTCGGGTTGCCGCTCGATCTTCGACAGGCCCTCGATGAAGGCCAACGTGGACGTGAAGCCCATGCCGGCCGACTGGGCCCGCTGCGCCACGCGCGGGAAAATATTTGACAGCTGCTCCAGCTCGGCATTGCCCAGCCGGCCGGCTACCGTCATCTGGTCGAGCATGGTGGTGGCCACGCCGGTCTTGGCTAAATCGAAGTTGAAGTTGGCAGCGCCCACCGTCAATGAGCCACTGAGCGACTGCTCGCTGGCGCCGGTCACCGCTTTGGCCAGGTTGACCGCCTTGGTCGCCTCCATCGCCTCTTTGTACTTGAGGCCGGCCTGCACCAGGTTGTTGAAACCGTCAACCGTCTCCTCGATCACGCCGCCATTCTTCTTGATCAGAGCAAACATCGTCTGGTACGCCTCAGTCTGCTCAGCCGCCGTCATGCCGGCGGTCAGGCGCACCTGCGTCAGTTTCTTTTCCAGCAGCGCTGCATTGCGCGCGCCCTGCACAAACCCGACGCCCAAACCGAGCGAGGCGATCTGCCCCTGGTACGACTGCATGAAACCCTTGAGCCGCTGGAACTCGGCCTTTGCTGCATTGGCGAATGTGCGGGTGGCCTGCTGCGCCTGCTGCGTGGCGCGCAAATAGCTGGCCGCACTGCCATCAATGCGAACGCCGACAACGTAAGTGGTGCTCATGGTTCAGGGGTGTTCAGTGCGGTGAGTTCGTTGACGTAGTGCTCGAATTCGGCAATCGGCAGGCTCATGATCTCGGCGCGGCTCCAGTGAAATTTCAGCGCCAGCAGCATCACCTGGCCAAGCAGGTTTTTCCGCTTGGCGACTAGTCTTCCCCCAGCCGGTCTGCCTCCTGCAGCGCGGCCGTGATTTCACTGAACTGCGCCGGGCGCATCGCGGTGAAGTGCGCCGCCACAAACGGGCCGACAAACTCACCGGCGCGCACCAGCTGCAGGCAGGCCATCTGCACATTGAAGCTGTTCGGCTGAAAGGCCGACGCGGCCTGCTCGGCCTCGCACACGTCCTTCATCGTGGCCGGGCGAACCTCAATGTCCGCCTGCTCTTTGCCGCCGACTTTCCAGGGTTTTTTCAGGGTCTTGATCAGGGTGCCGTCCATGCGCTTCTCCAAATAAATATCAGGGGTGTTTCAGGTAAAAAGCCACCCGCAGGTGGCTCGGCTTTGCGCAAAGTGCCAACTTGCACCAGATCGCAAATTCTGGTTTTCTAGCCCTCCAGGCACTCCTGCGCGCCGAACTCCAGCGTCACTTCGCCTTTTTCCAGCTTGGGCGGCTTGGCGTTCCAGGCGCCGGTCAGCGTGTACACGCGGCCGGTATCGGTCTCGAACACCAGCGTGCCGTCGCGAAAGGCCTGCAGGTCTGCCAGGCGCACGTCGTTGGTCAGGCTGACCTTGCAGTCCACCTTCGGCGCCGTGTACTTCTCCATGAAGCCATCGACGCCGCTGTCGCTGACGACGGGCTCGCGCTCGATGCCGCCAGTCTCCAGGCTCGCGCCTTCCTTGCTGCGCAGCCGCTGGCCGTTGATGGTGACAAAAACTTTTCCTGCAATTTGCGTCATGCTGATCGCCCCTTAAAGAATGAACTGAACCGACGCGGCAAACACGCGGAACTGGTTGACCACATTCGGCGGCAAGATGCAGTTGACGCGGCCGGTGTCCACGGTGCTGCGCACCACCACCAGGTCGTTCTTGAACTGCTCGAAGCCTTCCAGAACACCCACCAGCTCCAGCTGGCGCGCCACGTCCAGCAGCTCGCCGCGAATGATGTTGGGCGTGGCCACCTGCTGGCCTGGCGCAAAGCTGGTGCCGTCGTCGGCCAGCTTGTGGCGCGGAAAGCGCAGCGCAATGCGCGCCCGGAAGGCAAACCGCATGTAGTCCACCGTCCACTTGGTCTCCAGGTCCAGGTAGCTCGCGTCGTCGATGCCATAGGCATTCACCTGGTAAGTCGTCACCACGCGCTCGATCAGCACGTTGCCGCCCTGGTCGACCGTGAAGGTGCTGATACCGTCGCGCAGCAGCAGGTCGCGCTCCTGGCGTGTGAAGCGGTCGCCGATCGCCGGCGGCAGCACGCCCGGCAGGGTCAAGGTCTGGAACGGCCGCGCCGGGTCGATCGCACCTGAAAATTCACACACCGCTGCCAGCACCGCCGCATAGGTGTAAGCCGGCGTCGGCGCACTCTTCACGCCGACGATGGTGCTGTGCGGGCTGTTGCGCGCCGCGCCAAAAGTTGTCAGCGCCGCATGCGTGCCTTTCAGGCCGACAAACAGGTGGCCGGTGCGCATGTCCATGCCGCCCCAGCGCGTGTTCAGCTCAGTCTCCAGCTTCACCAGGTTGGCCGCGTCATTGAAAGGCGTGCAGATCGTGTAGTACGCCTCCAGGCCGATAGCAGCCAGCGCGGCGGCCACGTCCGGGTTGCCGGAGCCTGGCGTCACATCGGCCACCACGGCAGCCACACCAGCGGGCAGTTTTTCGTCGGGGTAGTAATTCACCCGAACGTCGATATCGCTGGTGAACTGGCCCTTGTGCCGCGCCGTCAGCGTGACCACGCCCAGCGCAGCAGCCGCAGTCACCGGAACATCCAGGTTCGCGTTGACGGCGGCGGCAATCGCGGCAGCCGTCACGGTGGCCGTATCGGCCAGCGCCACACCCACCGTCAGCTTGCGGGCGTTGATGTACAAGGCCAGGGTGCCGGCCTCGTTCGACGGGCCGGTCAGTGTGATCGTCTTCGTGGCCTGCACGCCGGCGGCGTTGTCCGCCATGCACATCGACCAGATGTCGCTTTCCAGATTCGCGGCCCGGGCCGCCGTCAACATTTCATGCAGCACCGACCCACGGCCAAACAGCAGCGCCGCTTCGGCCGGGCTGTTGATGCGGTAAAGCTGGTTGGCCACGGCGGTGCCGGCGGCCAGCTTGTTGCCGATGAACAGCATGCGCCGGCTCATCGACGGCAGGCCGCGCACCGCCTTGGTGTTGTCGATCTCCAGGTACTGGCCTGGCGTGCGCACGTCGATCGGAATCGTATTGAAGGCAATGTTATCGGGCATGTTGGATAAGCTCCTGTAAAGGGGTGTTTAAGCGCTTTTGGTGCGCGGTTGCAGCGCCGTGGCCACAGCGGTTTTCGGTGTGTCAGCGGGCGCTTCGGCACCCACCACGTCGCCATCGGCAATCCTGCGCAGCCAGTAGCTTTCGGCGTTCACCATTTCGCCATCGGCCGCCAGGTAGCCGTTCACAGGCTTGCGCACCTTGAGGTCCGGCGCGGCGGGTTTTACAAAAATTCGTTCCATCAGCGTGCTCCAGGCAGTTGTGCGTCCAGCTCGGCATCGGGCCGGCTGGTTGAAAAGTCAGGCGGGGTCGCCAGCCACTTGGCGTGCTCGGCGCTGCCGGCCTGCGGGGGGATATCGATATCGGCATGCACACGGGTGAAGCTCGCCAGCTCGGCGATCTGCCCTGCGCCATAGTCAAAACCGATCTCGACCGGCCAGCTCTCCAGCTGCAGTTCCACTGCCGCCACGCCAGCCTGGTCAAATATTTCTTCGTCAACCATCTCGCCGCTCACCACGCGCCAGCTGCAGTCGCCCACCATCTGGTCGTGCAGCGCACGGATCGCCAGCGTCACCAGGTGGTCGCAGCCGATGTCGATGCCGTCGCCGTTGCGCGCCTGCGCGGCGCCGGCCACGTTGCGCACCACGCCGGCCACGGTGAACCGCAGCGTCGCCAGGCTGTCGGCCACACTGAAGCGGCCGGGCACGATGTAGAGGGCGGGCGCATCGGCGTAATAGCGTTTGAGCAGCGCGTCGCTGGTCACCTTGGGCAGCGTGTCCACGGTGCGCACCACGCCTTTGATGTCACGATGCTCTCGCAACCGGGTCAGCAAGGCTTTTTCGGCAGCGGCGAGCATCAGGCGGCACCACCACGGTTGCGCGCCGCCACGTCAATGGCGTCGTTCGTCAGCGCCAGCATCTCGCGGCCGTCATCGGCGTTCACGCCAATAAAAGGGCGGGCCGGGATCGTCACTTTCTTGACCGTCACAAAGCCGCCACCAGGCAGCCGAAAGCGCAGCGCGCCACCGCCTTTGGCCTTGATGGTGCCGCCAAACTGGTGGATGCCGGCGTAAATCACATTGGTGCCCCAGCTGGTGCCGCTGTTGTCGGCGCGGTGGGTGATGCTGCGCAGCAAGCGCGCCTTCATGATCAGGGTGCGGCCTGGGCCGCTGATCTGTGCGCGCCGGCTGGGCTTCCAGCGTTGGCCGTCCGGCCCCGCCTGGTTCTTGAATCGAAGGCGCGTGCTGCTTTCGCCGTACTGGCCGATCGCGTCCCAGATCGGGCGCGGCCGCTGGCCCAGCGCCGCCATGCGGGCAAGGCCGGCCTGCAGGCCTTGCAGGCCATCGGCGCGGGCTTCAATGAGTACGCTCATCAGATAAACCCCGTCGAGCTTTCACGGCCCCAGACCTTGCCACCTGTCACCAGCTCGGCACCAGCGCTGCTGACGGGCTGAACGCCGGTGGCGGCGTCGGCACCCAGGCTCACGGTGCCCTTGCTCACTTCGCCCAGCCACTTGATGTTGCTGGCATGCCGGTCCTTGATCAGGTCGGTGACCTGGTCGTCATATAAATAGAAGCGCGCTAGCTCGCAAGCCACCCGCTGCAGCACCGCCGGCACCGGATTGACGGGCAGCGTGTAGCGGGCACTGATGTAGCCGTTAATCGTGTCGTCAGCGTCCTGCAAGGCGCGGTTGATCACCAGCAGGCCGGCCTGGGCCCGGGCCACCTCGGCGGCCGTGTAGGCGCTCAGGTCGGCCGCAGCGGCCACGTCCGTCATTAGCTGGCTGGTCACCAGGCGCGGTACGCCCCGGTCCACGCGCTGCGCGATCTCGGCAGCGTCGAAGCGGGTCAGCAGGGCAGTGGCGGTGGCGTAGGTCAATGGGTGCTTGGGTGGGGAGGGTTGAGGAATGCGGCGCCAGGTGCACCGGGCGCTGGCATTCCTTAAAGCTCGTTTTAAAAAAAGGCCGGCAGTCCTGCCGCCGGCCTTTCTCGCTCAGCTGCGTGGCAGTTGGTTATTTTTCGGGGGGCGTTACAGGCGCGTCGGCGTCAATGGCCACGATGTACGGGTCATTGCGCAACTCTTCTTCCTGCTCGGCCGTCAGGGCTGCGAACGGCACAAAGCGCGGCTCAAAGCCGAAGGGGGTTGTTTGACCACCGCTGTAGAAGCTCTCGCGCTTGGCGGACACCATCAGGCCTTTGTCGGCTGAGCGGGCTTCGGATTTTTTGGTTGTTGCCATTGAATTTCCAGAATTAAAAAATGTGGGTGCTGGCCACCTGGGTGGTCAGCTCAGGTTCAGGTCAGGTAAGCACTAACCACCAGGCGGGCGGTGCCCTTGTAGATGTTGGTCGCGCCACTGGCCAGGAAGTCGGCATTCAGCAGATTCTTGGCGGCCGCCTCATTGCTAGGACCGCAGACGAGCAGCTTGGGCATCAGGCCCAGCTTGCGCTGGTTGTCGCCGTTCATGCTCATCATGGCGGCGCGCGCGGCCTGGTAGTTCGTAGCATCGAGCACCTGTTTGGAGCCCATTGCCAGCTGCCACAACCCATACCCCACATTGCCGCGCCAGTCCACGCCGTAGCGAAACTCTTTGGCCATGAAAACGCGCTCGTCGTCCTCGCGCACCATGTTGACAAAATGCGGCTCTTTGCGAACCTGCAGGATCATTGGCATGACGCCGCGCGTATCGTCGATCAGGAACCACGGGTTGGCAGCGCCACCCATGTTGTTACTCACCAGGGTGACCGAACCGTCTTCGTTGTAGGTTGGGTGGCTGGTGCTGAAAAACGGCTGACCGTCGTAGCACAGACCCACAAAGCCCGCCAGCAACAAGGCATCGACCAGCTCCTGCGGGTGGCGTTTGGCTTCAAGCGCCAGACCGGTCACCATCGGGCCATAAATGCCCAGCTGGTCGTCTTCCATCTGGTCGCGAAAGCACGCCAGCGTGCGCTCCCAGGGCTTGTTCTTGATGGTGTAGTCGTAGGTGCGCACGTTCGCCAGCTGGCGGTCACCCAGCCACTCGCGCAGGCCGGGGATCATCCCCATCCAGGCATACTGCTCCTGCGCCGTGCTTGACGGCACACGCATGGTGTAGTTGTCAAAGGTGGTCTCCACCTTGCTGAAAGCATTGTTGTAAACGGTCTGCAGGCCGGTGAAAAAGGCCGCCAGCGTGGCGCGGTTGATTTGCATTGATTGCTCCGGTTGGTTTGTTGAGAGGGCTTAGCGCGCGCCGCCGATTTCGACCCAGACGCCGCCGGCATCCACATCACGCACGATGCCAGCCTGGCTGCGTGTGCCAGCGCCGTTGGTCTTGGCCACGGTCTGGTCATCGACGACAAAGCAGACGCTGTCCACATCGGCCAGGGCGATCAGGTCGCCGGCCGCGCTGTTGGCAAAACGAAAAATGCCCGTCGCAACGGGGACGCGCAGCGCGCCGTCGGCGCCGGCCGTGTTGTCGACCTGCTCTTCGGCGCGACCCACCGCCTTGAGCGTGGTTGACGCCGCGCCCTTGACGGCAAAGCCGGTGGCATCCAGACAGACCAGGCTGCCCGCGAAAAGTTTGACGGCCCCTTTCACGGGGAAATTGCGCACAAGGTTGTCGCGGCGCGTGGTGTCGCGGTCTGCAATAAGGGCTGGCATGGGATGGGTTCCTGTCGTTTAAAGGGTTGCTGAGGCTTGGTTGGCTTTGAAGTCTTCAGGCTTGATGCCCAGCTGTTTGCAGATGGCGATCTCTTCCACGCTCAAGCCGGTGGCATTGCCCGTAGGGCTCTTGCCGCCGGTCTGGCTGCCGCCCGCCAGCACCGCATTGCCAGGCGTCAGCTCGACCATGCTTTTGAGCGTTGCGATGTTTGCCAGACCAGCATCGCGCCAGGCCTGTTCGGCCGCCGGAACCAGTTTGCCCTCAGCTTTGGCCCGGTCAATCAGGGCATCGACCTCGCGCTTGACGTCCGCGCTTTTAAGCGCGGCGATCTGCGTATTGAGTTCGTTGTACTTTTCGAGACTGACGTACTTCGACGCGTCGGGCGCAGCCGTCTTCAGCGTCGCGATCTGGGTGTTGAGTCCGTCCACGCTGGCGGCTTGCGCCTTCAGCACGGCCACGGCCGACACCGCCTCAACTTCAGTGGCGCTTTCAGCCAGGCCCAGGGCCTTCAGCAGCGCAAGCAATACAGGATTCATCAATTTCTCCGAAGGGTTATCGACCGTGTGGGAAGCCGGGTCGGTATCGGCCGTTGAAAAGCGGGCGGTCAATGCAGCCAGCTGGACTTCGTCCATGCCGTGCAAAGCCGGGTTGTTGGTGAGGGCGGCGCACACCAGGCGCTGCACATGGCCGGTGTCCAGGTCAAACGCGAACACCGCGCTGATGTATTTGTATTCGTCGGCCGCAATGAAAGCACTGGCGCGCGCGGTCCAGCGCACGTCGGTGGCAAACAAGCCCTTGCCGGGCCGGTACTCGACGCCCTTGAACCAGCCGGCAGCCGGCGCCGGCTGGCCGTTCATGTCGGCCAGCTGGGTCTGGTGCTCGTAGTCGATGACGAATTCGTTCGCACGCGCTTTCGCCAGGGCAATCACGGCCGGCGCATTGCTGCCGTCCAGCTTCCAGGTGCCCCAGGGCATCGGCCGTTCATCGACCGCTTTGAATTCACCAGCCGGCAGCAGCTGTACGTCGGCGCCGGGCGTAGCGCTGACGCGAAAGGTCAGCGCGGCAATATTGCCGGGCTTGCCCGTTTTCTTGAGTTGCGCGAGGCCGTTCTTCATGAGGTGCCCATCGTCGCGCGATGACACCCCGATCAATACTTAAACGGTTTACTTCGTTGGGGCTTTGTTGGCACCAGCCTGCTTGTCGGCCAGCATCTTGTCCAGGTGCGCCTGGCGGCCACCAGGCGGGTAGTGAAAGGCCGGGTCCACACCGACCGGCACCTGCATCACTTCGCCGGTGCGCTTGTTCACCACCTCGCGCATCACCTCCGGCGGCGCCTTGCCCACGGCCAGCCCTTCCCGGTCCAGCATGCGCTGGCTGTGCTGCACCACGGTGCATTTGCAGCCCCACTCCTTGATCGGCAGGTGCGACTGCCAGAACGCGTCATCGGCCCGCAGCACCAGCCCGGCATAGGCCAGGTGGGTGTGGCGCGGGTTGATGGATGCAGTGCGAACGTATTCCAGGAACGGGAATAGCTCGCGGTTGCGCTGGATGCGCTCCCACTGGCCTTCACTATAAGCGGTGGCCAGGTTGGTATCGAAAATCACTTCCAGCCGGCGCGGGCTGCCCAGCTGCACCAGCTTGGTTTCACCGTCGAGCGGATCCACCGCCTCCTGCCGGCCCCACCAGCCGCGCGCCTGCAGCCTCGGTATCAGTTCTTTTTGAAAGGTGGCCAGCGTGGTGCCGTTGGCCAGGGCATCGTCCACGAACTGGCGAATCTCGACCAGCAGATCGAGCTGCATCGCCTTGGCCACGGTGAAGCCCATCTGGTGCTCCTGCTGCCAGACATCGCGGAAGTCAAAGCCGAGCCGGTAGCCCTTTTGCCGGAAAAAGGCCATCGCCTCTTCGGGATTGACGGCCGCCAGGATGGGTTTTAAATCGATCTTTGAAGCCACTCAAAAACCCCAATGACCGGTTTTGGTGCAAAAAGGCGGCGGTCGGTCGGCCTCAAACATCGAAATAGACCCCTTAAATACCCCTTTAACTCCCGCGCTGGCCGAAATCTGGGGGGGTAGGTGCGGGTCGGCCGGATTTTGCCCGGAATCCGGTAGCCAGCCCAGGCTCACTTTTTGACCTGGTTGACCCGGCCCCAGGCCCGCGCGCCAAACTGCCCGCGCGCCAGCAGCTCGACCAGCTGCGCCGGCGGGATCTGCGTGATCGCCGCCTCCAGGCCGTCGCGGAATTCCTGCAGGCTGCTGGCGCTGGCCAACGCGGCCTGCACCGGCGCCAGGGTGGCGCCCATCACCTCCTGCCAGTCGCCCAGCATGGCCTGCACCAGCTCGTCGAGTTCGTCGGCCTCGCGAGCCGCCGGCATATCGGCCTTCAACGCCGCCTTGCCAGGCTTGACAGGTTGGAGCGGCCGCTCGGCCAGCGGCAGCGTGTCGGCCGGGCTCGCCACCACCAGCACCTCCTCGCCTTCGTCGGCCTGCGGGATCTTCAGCTTGGTGTGCGCCCAGTGCACCGGCACCTTCATGCCGATCGCCACCAGCTTGGGCACGGCTTCGCTGTAAAGCTTCAGATCCTCGGCCTCCTGGGTGTCGAACACCAGGCGCGGGCAGCGCGCCAGATCGCCCAGGCCCTTGTTGACGGCCAGGATCGGATAGACCAGCTGGCGCGTCAGCGTGGCGCCCAGCTGCTTGGCGTCGGCATCGCGCAGGTCGTGGCGCAGTTCGTTGTGCACATTGCCCAGCGCCTGGGTGCCGTTCTGGCCTTCGCCACTGGTCAGCGTACCGCCCAGGATGGCCTTGCTCATCGAGCGCTCCATCAGGCTGATCATCGCGTCAAAACTCTTGTTGTCGCCGGTCGCCGCGTTCTTGAAGTCGATCATCATCCCCTCGGGAATGATGGCGGCCGCGTCGTGGCCAATATTCACCACGGCCCGCAGTAGCGTGGCCTTGTCGTCCTTCGACGCGCTTGGGTTGTAGGTGCCCACGCGCAGTGGCAGGCCATAGATCTCCAGAAACTCGGCCAGGTCGCGCACGGCAAAGTTTTTGAACAGAAACGGCCAGGCCAGCACGCGGAACAGCCCGGTACGCGCCGTGTAGCCGCTGCGCGCCCGGTGCTGGTGCAGCAACCAGCCGAACGGCAGCAGCGCCGCGCCATCCACGCTGACATCGCGCAGCCGCAGCTCATTGCGGTCCAGCGCCGGGTTTTGCGACATCTTGAACCATGCCTGCGGCCGGTGCGTGGCGTTGGTCGGCAGCAGCTGCCCGCGCACATTACGCCAGGTCAGCTCAAGGGCGGCAAAGCCGTGTCCGATGCCGTCCGTCATGTCGAACACCAGGTCTTCAAAATCCTGAATGCCGCGCAGCGCCTCTTCGGCATATTCGGCCAGCGCCTGTTCGGCAGCCGTCGCGTTGTCAGGCGGCACGATGTCCCAGTCCAGGCCCTGCAGCGCCAGCCGGCGCGTCTGCATGCAGCTGTACAGGTGCGCGTCTTTTTCTTCCATGTCCTGGAACAGCTCATGCTGGCCGATCAGGTCACCCTGCTCGGCCCTTTGCAAAATGCTGGCCAGCCGTGGCGGCGTCAGGCCCCGGCTCGGGTGGCGCTCATACTCGCTGCGCAGATAGCCCAGGCTGGCCGTCTGCGGTTCCTGCAGCTGCGCGCGCTCAATGGGTTTGCCGAATTGGTCAAGGATGGCCATGTTCTGTCTTTCGTTACCACGCACCGCTGTTCGATGCGGTGAAATCTTCGTCCTGTTCGCCCGCTGCCGCGTCCCAGCGCGTCGCGCGCGCCGGTCCGGCCTCATAGCCGTAGCTGCCCGGCCCGGCCAGCGTGCGGCTGGCATGCCAGGCCAGCGCGCCGGCGATGAAGCTGTCGCCGTGGCGCTTTTTCTTCTGTGCGTCCTGGGTGCGCAGCTCGGGGATCTGCGGAATGCCCCGGATCACGCGCGGCACCCGGTGGTCGGCCAGCACGTCGGCGTCCATCGGCAACTCGATCAGGTTGTCCTCGAACGCAGCCTTGTAGGGCGGCAGGTTTTCCAGGTACCACGGCTGCGTCGCCTGCACCATGATGATTCGGGTCTGGCCATAGCGCTGCGCCGTCTGCTCGGCCATCTGGAAGCCCAGCCCGCGCGCATCGAGCGCGCCGCCGGCAAAGCGCGGCAGGTGGTCGATCAGGTACCAAAGGATCTGCAGCTGCTGCTCAAACGGCATGCCGCGCAGCTCGATCATGAAAGGGATGTAGCGCTTGAGGTTTTGCCGCTGCAGCAGCGGCGCAAAGTCCGACAAGTCGCCGGTGCGGGCAAAGTCGCCGCCGACGAAGCTCACATGCGTTTCGTCGAGCGCCGCGCACAAGGGCTGCAGGTGCTCCTCGCACCAGTCCAGAATCTCGCCCTTGCGGGTGTGGCTGGGCAGCCAGGTGAATTCGGGCTTGCGCTGGTCGCGCAGCACCGGCCAGCCCGGCCGCATTGCGCGCTCGACCAGCTCGCGGGTCAGAAAGGCGCCGGTACCGTTCTTCGGCACGCAGTCCAGCTCTTCCTCGGCGTCGTCGCCATAGTTGGCTCGGATCTTCGCCTCCCAGGCCGCCTGGCCTTCGGCGGTCCAGTCTTCGCCGGTGCGCAGGCAGATCCGCGCATACAGGCCCTCGGCCAGTGCCTCGCTGAAGGTGAAGCGGTGCACGCTGTACGGAAAGCGGCCGGCGCGCGTGTCTTTAATGAGCTGGTTAAAGGGGTTGTCGTCGCCGTCGTGCGTGCTGATGATGCGCAGGTCGCCACCCCAGATCAGCAGCGCCATCGCCGCCTTCAATATCTCGCCCTGGGCTTCATGGAAGGCCGCTTCGTCCAGGATCACGCGCCCCTGCTTGCCGCGCAGGTTGCGCGGCTTGCTGGACAGCGCGGTGATGCGGTTGCCGCTGGCAAACTTGATGCTGAAGGCAAAAACGCTTTTCTTTTCCTCGCCCTCCAGCCACAACTCTTCGCTCACCTCGATCGCTTCGGCCACGCTGTTGAAGTGCTCGGCCCACTGCGCGCAATCCAGAATGAACTCGATCGCCATGTCTTTCACGTAGCCGATGTACCAGACATCCTGCCCGCTGGCGGCGGCGGCGCACAGCACCGAGTCGCAGGCCTCGGCCCAGCTCAGACCAATCCGGCGGCTTTTCTCGACCACCTTCACCTGGCTCTTGTCGGCCAGCCAGCGCTGCTGGTAGGGCAGCAGCACGGCCGGCGCGCGCTGGTCCAGCTTGTAGTCGATGCTGCTGGCCAGCGCCGCCATCTCAGGCGTGACGATGCTGACGGCCGGAGTACTCATGCCTTCTTCGCTTCCGAAATGCCGAGGATGCGCGCACGGATGTGCTCAACGGTTTCATCGGTCAGCCCGGCCTTTTTCACGGTCTTCACCACTTCGCTGGCCACCTTGGCGGCCTCGTCGGCGATCAGCTTGCGAACCGCAAACGCCTTATCCACCGCCAGCTTGTCGGCACTCGCAAAATCCTTGATCGCCTTGCCCAGGAACATCAGGTCTTCCGGGCTGGCCTGGTCAATCTCGCCAATGGTCTTGAACGCCACCACGCGCAGCATCTCCAGCAGCATGCGGCCCACGTCGCCCTCGGGCTCCTTGCCCAGCTTGTCCACCCACACCGCAGCCACCTGCGTCGCCTGGCGGTAATCTTCCATGCGCTCGCGGGCGTTTTTCACGTAGCGGCCCACGCTGGAGCGGCTGGCTTCGCCGCCCAGCTGGTCCACTAGCAGCACGATCTCATCAATCGTGGCGCGGCCCTCGCGCACCGCCGTGTCCACGGCGGCCTTGATGGCCGGGTCCAGCTTGGTGATCAGACTGGGGCGCGAAGGCTTGCGCTTGAAAGTGCTTTGTTCGGTCATGTCAAGGCGCCTTCAGGGCATCGGCCGTTTGACGCCGGGCACGTGGGCCCGGCCCGTAGCAGCGTCGGCGCCGCGCGCCGTCAGGGTGGCCAGCGTGACATCACCGGCCTTGCGCGACGTCACCAGCTGCTGCTCGGCGAGCCAGGCGATGTCGCCCACCACCTGGTCAATGCTGGCGTTGTGGCCATAGATCTGCCCGATCGCGTCGCGCAGCAAAAACGCGTTGGCGCTGTAGCCCGGCGTTTCGCCAAGCACCAGCAGCAGGCTCAGGCGGCGGTCTTCGGTCATCGTGGTTTGAAAGCTCATCAGGCGTTACCGGGGTTTGTTCAGCAGGTGGTCGTGGATCAGGTTGGTCTGGTGCTCAACGCGGCTCAGCAGGCTCGCCATGCCATTGATCTGCGCCTTCACGCTCGACATGTCATTGCTCAGGTGGGCCACGTCCTGCTCGGTCGGCAGGTGGCTGACTTTTTCCTGCAGCATCGTTAGCCGGTTGTTCTGGTCTTCGTTGGCGGCACGGCTCGATTCGATGAAATCGGCCAGTTCGTTGGCCACCTTGCTGATGGCGCGGTTGTTGTCGCTGTCCTTTGAGCGGATGTAGCCCCAGACCGCGATCAGCCCGATCGACAGCCACTGCAGCACGTCCAGGTAAAACGCCGCCGCCTTGTAATCCATGTCCATCTTGATCACTTTCAAAACATCTCAGAGCGCCAGCACCGGCAGCACACGCGCCAGCACCAGCAGGTTGTTATTCGCCGTGGTGGCACGGCAATCGATGCGGTAGCTGCAGCCGGCCAGGCCGCCCTGCAGCTGCTGGAACGCCCGCGCGCCCTTGAGCTGCGCCGCGCCGAACAGCAGTGCAGCCGGCGCAGCATCCGCGCCGGCCACGGTCGTCACCAGCAGCTGCACGCTCACGACGCTGTCGCCGGCGGCCAGGTCCTTTGAAAAGTCAAACTCGGCTGTCACCCGTTCCACGGTGTACTTGGCCGGCCAGGTGGTCGCATCGATCAGCATCAGGCAGCCCTCCAGGCACGGCCCGGCGCCGCAGCGCCGTAGTGGCGCGGCCGGCCCGTGGCGCACCAGGCGCGCCCCCCGCCGTGCACGGCGTAGCGGCGCGGCTTGCCGTCGGCCTGCCAGCGGCGCAGCGCGCAGCGCGCCACATAGCCAGCCGTTCCCGCCAGCTCGGGTGCGCCGATCTGCAGGGCGGCTGCCGCCTGGCTGGCACCCTGCGCGTCGGCCGCCAGGGCCACGTCCAGCGCCAGTGAGCCGCCGGCCTGCGCCGTGGCCAGCGCCGCCGCTGTCAAGGGGATCGACAGCATCAGGCTGCCGCTCGCCACGGCCTGCGCCAGCGCATCGGCCGACAGACTCACCTGCAGCCACAGCGTCGCGCCGCCAGTGGCCTGGGCCAGCGCCGCCGCCGTCAGGCTTTGCAGGCTGCCCACCTGCAGCGAAGCCGTCGCGCCGGCACCACCCTGGGCACTGGCCGCCAGGCTTTGCAGCATGCTGACGGCCAGCGCAGCCGTGGCGGCGGCCTGCGCCTGGGCATTGGCCGCCAGCGGCTTGCCGGCGGCCAGCAAAGCGCCGGCCTGGGCCTGGCCGATGGCCGCCGCACTCAGCGGCACGGCCAGTGCCAGGCTGGCGTTGCCGGCCGCATTGCCTTGCGCCGCTGCCGCCAGCGCGGTGTTGCCACCGGTTGAAAGATCGGCCGAAGCGGCTGCCGCGCCCTGCGCACCGCCGGCCAGCGGCTTACCCAACGCCAGCGCGGCCGCTGCCGCCGCATTGCCAATCGCCGCCGCGCCCAGCACCACCGTGATGGAAAGCTGCCCAGCAGAAACCGCCGTGGCTACCGCCGTGGCCGCCAGCGGCACGGCCAGACTGAGGCTGCCCGTGCTGGTCGCCACCGAGACCGCCGCCGCCGAAAGGCTTGCGCTTTTGAACAGTTGCGCCGTGCCCGTCGCCGCGCCAGCCGCAGCGGCCGCCAGGTTCACACCCTGCGCCAGGGCGGCAGCGCCCGTGGCCTGGCCTTGCGCCGAAGCCGCCAGGCCAGCCACCTTGGCCAGCAATGCGGCGGCGCTTGCCTGCGCGATCGCAGCCGCCGCCAGGCTGATCGGCACGCCGCCGGCTGCCACCGAAAGATCGGCCGTGGCCACGGCCTGACCCGCCGCAGCGGCTTGCAGGGTTTTAAGCAGGCTCAGGGCAGCCGTGGCGCTGGCCTGGGCCGAGACGATGGCCGCCAGCATGGCAGCCGGCGCCAGGCCGTAGGCATTGACCACGGTGGTTGATGCATTGGCCAGCGTGGCGCCCGTCGCCACAAAAGCATTGTTGCCATAAGCCACCGCGTAGTAATTGGCTGCCGTGGCCGTGGCGTCTGACGTCCAGGCTACCGTCGGATCAGTCGTGCGCGCCGTCACATCGCCGTTGAAGGGTTCGCAGGCCATGAACTGGCCGCCGCCATAGGCCACGTCCGACCAGGCGCGCGCTGCCGGCAGCGCCGCCGGGTACAGCGTCAGGGCGGCCGGGTTCGCGCCCGCCGCCACCGCCGTGCTGGCGCCCGTGCCGCTCAGGTTGTAGCCGGTCACCAGCACCCAGCGGCCGCCACCATAAGCCGGGCGAGCCCAGAAGGCCGTCGCCGGCAGGGTGATGGCGGTAAAGCTCAGTCCGTTGTCGGTCGACAGCGCAGCGGCATTGCTGCTGCCCGCCGCCGTCGCCAGCCAGGTGCCCGCGCCGTCGGTGCGGATCGAGGCCCAGTTGCCGGCCGGCAGCGCCACGGCCTGCCAGCTCACACCCTTGTCGGTCGAGCGCGCGCCAGCGCCGGTGTCGCTCACCGCCACTGTCACGCCGTTGCCGTGGTCCACACCCTGCCAGCTCTGGGCCGACGGTAAGGCGGACGTGAAGAAATTAAGCCCGCCGTCGAGCGTGTAGAGCGCCGTGCTGCCGCCATAGTTCGGCGTGATGACATGCCGGTCGCCGGCATAGCACATCGCCGCCCAGAAGCCGGCCGGCATGGCCCGCACAGCGAAGTTGCGGCCGTCTGGCGACGCGGCGCACTGCGCGGCATTGTTCGTGTCCACGGCCAGGAAATTCCCCCCGCCATAGGCCGAGATGGTCCAGAAGCCCAGGCCGATGGACTGGTTTGACCACGCATTGAGCGGCAGCCCGCCCGCAGCCGCGCTCAGGTTTGCGCTGGAGCTGGCCTGGGCGGCCGCCGCCGCCGCCAGACCAACAGCCGAGCGGGCGAACAGCAGCGACTCGGCCACTGGCGCAGCGTTGCCGCCGCGCACATGGAGGGCCGCCAGACCGAGGTTGAGCCGGCCTTTGCCAGGCGCGCGATAAATCGTCATGTCAGTTGTTCGCGATCACCAGTTCCAGTTCGGGCACGCCTGTGGCCGTACCGTCGGCGTTGACGGCCAGCAGCAGCGCCGAATCGGCGTACAGCTCGGGCATGCCGGTCTTGAACAGATCGTGCACGTCACCATCGTTGGCCATGCGCACCCGGCCCGACCACAGCGGCCGCAGCACGAGAATGTTGAAGGTGCCAGCGGTGGCCACCGTGCCGGTGACGCTTTCGATCTTCTGCACGCCGGTGTCGCCCGCAGCCAGCGGCAGCTGCAGCATCCGTCCCACGGTGCCGGCTACCGTCACCACGGTGCCGGTGGTCTTCGCAGCCACGCCGGCCTGGTTGGTGTAAGTGACCGCCACCGATTGCACGCCGGTCGAGGCGGTGACAAACTCAATCCAGATCTGTGTGTCCGTGAAATCGGTCCCGCCCGGCACCCGGCTGCTGTAGGCCGGCTGCGCCGCCAGCGCCTGGGCGGCGTTGAAGGCATAGGCCCCGGCCTTGAACAGCAGGTCGAACAGCTTCATGCGGCAGGCGACCGAGTTGCCAAAGTCCACCTGCGCCAGGTAGCCCTTGGCGGCCCCGCCGAAGGCATTGATCAGCGGCACGCCGGCGGTCGCATCGGTCGGCACCACGCCGGCCGCCGTCGAAGTGCCGGCCAGCACGCCGGCGCCCGGGTTGCCCGCCAGGTCGAGCACGCCAAACCAGGCGGTGGCCACGCTGACGCGCGATGCCGTCTTCGCCAGGCTCAGGTACTGCTTGGCCGACGCGATCCAGTCGTTGACGCTGGCAATGGCCATATCAGTTGTCGATCGTGGTCGTCAGCGAGGCGGCCGGGAAGGTCACCGTGTCGCCAGTGTTGATGGTCTTCCCGGTCGTCAGCGCGGTGCAGATCAGCAGGTTGCCGGCCGTCACCGCGTCCACCAGACCCACATGCGTGACGGCGCCCCAGCCCGCCGTGGGCGTGGCGAAGGTGATGACGCCGTTGTTGCTGGTGGTGCCGCCGGTGCCGGTGCTGGCCGTGGTACTGGCGGTCGCCTGCGTGCCGGCCCAGTTCGCCAGGCTGGGAGCCACGGAAGCCCGCGCATAGCTGCCGCCGGTCACCTCCGTGCCGCCCCCAGCGTCGCTGCAGGCCGTGGTGTAGAGCGCCACATAGATGGTGACCGGGGCCGTGTAAGCCTGGCCGCGAAAGACGTGGTCGATCAGCTTGTTTTCGAGGTAATCGGACAGGGCGACCGCATGCGACAACGGCGCAGCCAGAGCCAGCAGGGCGAATGCAGTGGCGCTTAAAGCGCGGTTAAAGAGTTTTTTCATTTCTTTGCTTTCAAAAAGTCAATCAGGTTTTGGTGGTTGAGCCGGTCTTCGGCGCACTGCTGGGCGTTGACGGTCTGGTTATCCCAGGCGTCGTCGAGGGTGATGTCGGTTTGAGCAACACAGGCGGGCGAGGCGGGGTCAGCAAGGCCGCAGGCACCGCTGGGCTGGTCTGAGCCTGCAAGGGCGCTGTTCCACATCCAGACAGCACCAGCAGAAAGACGCAGATCAGCGCCGCCACCGGTATCGCCCGGTTCAGCCAGGTTTGGGGGTGTAGCTCCTTCAGGTCGATCAACAGGCGCACAAACAGCCACAGCAGCTGCAGGCCGACCAGACACAAGGCGGTAACGAGGAGAACGGCGTAGTTCATTGAAAGCTCCGGTAAGTTCGGTGTAGCGCGCGGTCTGCGCGCGGGCAAAGCTGCCCAGGTCGGCCACGGCCTGGTCGGCGCGCTGGACTTCGGCCTGGTAGGCCTTAGCGGCCGCGCGTTCGGTTTTAAGATTGGCCGCAATCCAGGCGTTGTCACGCGCCACATCGCCGCGCCAGTAGCCGGCGGCAAAGATGGCGGCGATCACCGCCAAGCCGGCCAGCCAGCGCAACGCGATGGCGCTCATTTGCCAACCCCGGTCGTGGTGATGAATCGCAGGGCGGCATTGACCACAGGCAGCGTGAAAGCCAGCCAAGGAAACAAGCCACCGGGCAAGACGCCCTGCAAAACGTTGAGCTGCGTCTCGGCGGCGGCCAGCGCCAGCATGGCGGCGTTGACCCACAGTGTTTTTGACTTCCACCAGGGCTTGACGAGGGGCGCAGCGACTTCCGTCATGGCCTCGCCTCGCAGATCTGGCCAGGCGGCGGCTCCATACCGCGCGCCAGCCAGGCGCGCACGTCAAAGCCGGGGCAGGTCTTGGTCCACTCGAAGGGTTCGATCAGCCCGTTGCCATTGCCGTCGGGCGACAAGTCGCGGTGGCCGCAAATGCCGCCGCGCACCATGTAGCCCAGCGGGCTGGCCTTGTCAGGCACGCGCTGCGGTGGCGCCAGTGGAATGTGGCGCTGCATCAGCAGCATGGTCACCACCTCGCGCAGGCTTTTCCATTGTTTGGCGGTGTACTGCGCCTCACGCTCGGCGCCGCCCACCAGGCAGATGCCGACGCTGCGCGCATTGAACTGCGCCGCGTGCGCGCCCACCTCATTCAGGCCGCGCCCGGTCCAGACCTCGCCGGTCAGGTCAATCACAAAGTGGTAGCCAATAGAAGGCAGGCGGCCATTGAAGGCCGCCACCGCCGCCCGCTGCCGGCTGAAGCCGCGCGCCGCGTGCCAGGCATTGATGACCTGCGGCGCATTCAGGAAGCCCGGCGTGCCGGGCTTGCCTTGTTGCAAGGGCTTGCCGCTGGGCGTCGCCGCACAGTGAATGACAACCAGGTCAATCGGCCGGTAAGTGGCCGGCTGGTCGGCGGCGTGGCTGGAGGTGGTGGCGAGCGGTGTGGCGAGCATGCAGCGACTTTGCCGCGTGCGCGCGAGGGTGGCTTTTAAATCGGTTTACTCAGGCTTAAACCGCCATCTATGATCTCACCAACGGGCAGCAGCCGGTAACTGTTGCCTTTCTTTTCCCGGCGCAAAATGCCAAGCTGCTCGGCAAAATAAAAGGTGTAGCGCGCCTCTTCCGGCCCGATGCCTGGCAGGTGTTTATACATCGCGGTTTGCATGATGCCCGGCTGTTCGCGAATCAGCGGCATGGCGATCCGCAGCACACCGCTAACCAGCGGGTCTCTGGATGCGAACTCTTTCATCAGGGCCGTAAACCGCGCCTTGACCTCTGGCGTTTCATCCGGCATTGAGTAAGCGATCCCCTGAAGCACACGGCGCGCGGCGTCCCAATCCTCCGCAGCCATAAAGTTCTGGCACTCGACGTAGTCATCATGAATAACCATCGTCGGCCTTGTCATGTTGGTCGCCTGCTGTGACCGAGTTGACCACGCCACAGGTCGCACTTTCGGCTTCGGCGGTCGACTGAAGTAATCCCAGATCAATGCCGCCACGGGTAACACACCCACCCAAAACCACCACTGCTGCGCAAGCTCCCAAAGCCCAGCTAGCACCACAACCAGCACGAGCAACCCAGAGCCTGCCGAATTCCGCATCGCAGCTACAGCTCAGCGGAGCAGCTGCTCTGTGCCATCAACCCCATAAAAGGCCAGGTAAGGCTTTCCAGCCGGCAGCTTGTCCCGACAGATCGCCATGCAGGCGCTCTTGGACACTGCCACAGCCTTCATCTTCTCGGCCTCTACCGAGAAGATGCACACGTTTCCCGTCGCCCTGTATTCCCCGGCCAATTTGCCGCGCGTTGCGTCCGTAACCTTGGCTGTGACGTTGTGTACGGCGGTCCAGCCGCGTTCGCGCGATGACGTCAGGTCAGCCAGGCCGCGCTCCGGCGCGGACATAGCGATCTGATCGGCATAGGTTTTCAGGCCGGGGCAAGCCGCGTTTAAAGCCCCCATCACCGCCTCTTGCGCGAAGACGCCTGAAACACCCAGAAGCAACGTCAACACAAACAAGAACTTGACTTTCATGACCTTCTCCCTTTAATTAAAACTGACTCCCGCCCACCGAACCCGCCCAATCACCGAAAAATCCCGATCGGCATCATCCTTGCCCGACACATCGAAAGGCTCATAGCTCGGGTTGTAGCTGCTCACGCGCAGCACTTTGCCCGGCAGCCGCTGCAGCTTCTTGACCAGCAGCGCACCATCCAGCCGCACCATGTGCACGCCCTCGGTCTTCACGTCGCGGTCTTTCAGGTCGATCAGCACCGTGTCGTGCGGCCGCAGCAGAGGCTCCATTGACGCGCCCTCGACCCGCGCCATCGCCAGCCGGTCGTGGTCGATGCGCAACTCGCCGCGAATCATCGTGCTTTCAAACGGGCGCATGCCACTGACGCCGTCCAGGCTATCGAACCCGGAGTCCGGGTCGAACATCGGCACATAGAGCACGCCCGACGCCTCAACGGCGCGCAGGCTTTTGCGCACGCGCCCAGCCGGCATCGCTGTCGGCAGCGCCTCCTCCAGCAAGGTGGCCGGCGTGGTCTCCAGTGCATGCGCCAATACCTCCAATTCAAAAGCATCCGGCAGGCTGGCGCCGCGCTCCAGGTTCCAGATCGTGTTGCGATGGACGCCCACGGCGCTGGCCACCTCTTCAATCGGGCGTGGTCCGCGTGCCAGTTTGCAACGCTCGCCGAACAAATGCATGAATTCATCGCGCGCCGCCGCGCGCAGCTTCTTGGCCTCGTCTTTGTCCTGCACCGCTGCGGCGTGGTGCAGGTACGCGACTATTTTTTCGTCCATTGTTCTACACGGCCCGAAGACCGCCTCCCTGAGCGCATCCGCCGACTGGTTTTCGTGGGGGGGGGGGGGGGGGGGGTGAATCGCCCCCTGCTGCCGGTTTAGTGCTCATGCTCACTATTTTGTAGATGTTTGAAGACGCACGCAAGGCTGCAATTTTGAACAGCAGTCCAATTCCTACAAAAGCCCAAATAATTGAGCATTTTTAGCGGTTAACCGCTTGACACCGTTTTTATTGTGCTGATAATCATGGGCATGCACACAAATAAAACGACATCAGCACAGGCGGATATGCATCCGGCTGACGTCATCGCCGCCCTCCGCAAGCGCGGCACCAGCCTGCGCCAGATCGCGAAGGCCAACCAATACAGCCATATCAACCGCGTCCTGACCAGCCCCTGGCTGGCCGCCGAGCAGCTGGTGGCCAAGGCCCTGGACACAAGACCCGAACAGATCTGGCCGTCACGCTATGTCAACCCCGCCAGCCGCAAGATGGCCTTTGACCTGACCCGCAAGATCGCCGTCACCATGCCGCGCAAGCGCCGCCAGCCAGCCGAGGCCACCGCATGACCTGGCTCACAGCAAGCTCCCTGGCCGGCCTGCCGGGCCTGCCTTCCACCCGGCAAAACATTCTTCGCCGCGCCGAAACCGAAGGCTGGGCCTTCCGCCCGCGCGAGGGCCGGGGCGGCGGCTTTGAATACCAGAGCACCAGCCTGCCCGAAGAAACCCAGCAGGCGCTGGCCGCCCAGGCTGCCGGTGCCGTCAAACCCGCCGCCGATGCACTGGCCGCCGGCAAGCGCGCCCGCCAGACGGCACAGGTGCAGGCTTGCGCCAACAGCATGGCGAAGTACGGCATCGCCCTCGAATCGCGCGGCGGGCTTGACCCGCTGCGCAACCCGCGCCTGGATCTGTTCCAGCGCTTCGAGACCTACCATCGCTTGCGCGGCACCGCCGTCTGGCCCGCCATCCAGGAATTTGTGCAAGTGTGGGCCGCCGGCCACATCGAAGCCCACCCCGGCACCCGCGCCGCTTACCCGGCCATCCCCGCCAAGACGCTCGACAAGTGGTACCGCGCCTGGAGGACGCAAGGCGTCGAAGCGCTGCTGGACCGCAAGCCGCGTGCCGACAAAGGCAACACCGCCCTGCAGCGCGACGAGTCGCTCCACGACACCTTCATAGCCGCGCTGGCCGAAATGCACGACCCGACCGCGCGCCAGGTGCAGCGCGTCATTCGTGACCAGCTCGGCAAGGCCCGCACGCCGCCCACCAGCACGCTCAAGCGCTGGCTGCGCGACTTCAAGGCCAGCAATGCGCCGGCCCTGCTGATGTTCAAAAACCCGGACGGCTACAAGAACAAGTACCGCAGCGCTTTCGGCAGCCAGATGGACGGCATCACCCGGCCCAACCAGCAGTGGCAGCAAGACAGCACCATCGGCGACGCCCAGCAGCGCGCCGATCTGGCCTTCAACCTGGTCGATGCCGGTACCGGCGAGATTCGCCGCCACGCCATCATCGCCAGCATCGACGTGTTCACCCGCCGCGCCAAGGTGGTGGTGGCGCCAACTTCCAGCAGCAACGCCGTCAAGGCTGCCACCCGGTTGTGCATTCAAGCCTGGGGGAAGCCTGAGCAGATCAAGACCGACAACGGCCGCGACTACACCGCCCAGGACTATGACTTCGCGCTGACCAGCCTGGGCATCGAGCACCGGCTGTGCACACCGTTTAGCCCAGAGCAAAAGCCGTATGTCGAGCGCTTCATCGGCACGCTGATGCACGACCTGTTCCCCATGCTCGAAGGCTTTGTCGGCAAGAGCATTGCCGAGCGCAAGGCCATCGAATCAGCCAAGTCCTTCGCCCAGCGCTTCGGCCTCGGCGCGATTGACCTGCGCATGGGTGCGCAGCAGCTGCAGCGCGTGATTGATGGCTGGCTGGACGAATACCACAACCGCGAGCACTCCAGCCTGGGCTGCAGCCCGAATGAAATGGCCGAGCGCCACACCACCAGCATCGTCCGCCTGGACGACCGCGCCCTCGACATCTTCCTGATGGCCGTCGCCGGCAAGGGCACCCGCGTGGTCGGGAAGCGCGGCATTCCGCTCGACACCGCCTTCTTCGCCGCGCCCGAGTTGGCCGCCCATGTGGGCAGCACGGTGCGCTGCCGCCAGGACGTGCTGGACCTGGGCGTGCTGCATGTCTTCGCGCTCGACGGCTCTTACATCTGCCAGGCGCTCGACCACAGCCTGCTGGGCATCAACCGTGGCGAGCTGGCCGCCCGCGCTATGGCCATTGAGAAAGCCACCATCAAACCGATGGTCGATCAGCTGCGCAAGTCTATGAAGAAGCGCCTGACGCGCCAGGCCGTCGAATCCATCTACAGCGAGCGTGAAGCTGCTGCCGAAGCGCAAGCCAGCAACGTGCACCGCATCGCGCCTCGCACGGTGCAGCACAGCACGCCTGAAATCGAGTCGGTGCTGGCGCACCTGGATATGTCCAGCCAGGACGCCGCCCGCGCCGCCGCCCGCGCGGCCTTTGAGGCGCCCCAAGCCACCCCACCCGCCGCCGTGCTGCCGCTGGCCACACCGGCCGCCCGCTACAGCGCCTGGGTGCGCCTGCAGGCCCGCATGGCCCGCCTTGAGGCGCTCAGCCCGCGCGAAAAAGACTGGGCCGCCAGCTACCAGGGCAGCAAGGAATGGAACAGCTGGCACGAGCTGCATGAGGGACAAGACCCGATGGAGGACGCAGCAACCGGCTAGGCCAAAAGAAAACCCGCCGGCGCGGCAAACGCGGGCGGGTTCCAGAAAACGCAATTTTCAAGTCACTAACGAAGGAAGTGTATGTCAAAGCAAGAAGCGAATCAAATGGACCTGTACCAGCCCGGTCAGCAGGTCGCCAAGCTCACCAACGTCGCCATTGCCATCCAGGCGATCAGCGAGATCACCGACGTCAATGACATCGGTGCGCCGCACATGGCCGTGCTCTACGGCCCGCCCGGCTACGGCAAAACCCAGGCCGCCATGTACCTGGCGCACCCACAGGGCCGCAACGCGGTGTTTGTCAGTGTGCGCATGTTCGACACCACCAAGACGCTGGCGCAGCTGCTGTGCGTCGAGCTCGGCATCCAGACCAAGACCCAGTGGCCGGTGTCGGTGCTGTACGAGCAGATCGTGCGCCGCCTGCAGCAGCTGGGCCGCCCGCTGGTGATTGATGAGGTCGATTACATCGCCGAAAAAAGCACCATCGACTTCATCCGCACCATCCACGACAACACCACGATCCCGATCTTCCTGATCGGCGAGCAGGACTTGAAGCGCAAGCTGCTGAGCCGCCATGAACGCTTCCACGACCGCGTGTTGGTCTGGAAGGAAGCCATGCCCTGCGACGCCGCCGACGTCAAGCGTCTGGCCGCGCACCACGCCGGCGACCTGACGTTCACACCGGACGTGATCGACGCCCTGGTCAGCAAGACCGGCGGCGTGGCACGCCGCGTCTACAACGAACTGAAGGCGCTGCGCGAGGCCTGCAAGCTGGCGGGCACCACCACGCCGCTGGCCGGCATGCTGGGCCAGCCCGGCCGCAAGGGGCGCGCATGAGCCGCAAGCCCATTGAAATGGAATTAAGGGGCCTTAAAACCCCGCGTGAACGCGTCTGGGAAGCGCTGCTGCTGCTTGACGCGCTGCCCAGCCGCGCCGCCGGCTTCGACAAGGAAACGATTCAGGACCACTGCCAGCCGATGGTCAGCCTGAGCCTGGTGGACGACTACTGCGACGACCTGGAGCAAGCCGGCTGGCTCAAGCGCACCGGTGTCGGCGCCGGCAAGAAAGCCGTGATGAACAAGCCGCTGCTGTACCGCCTGGCTCGCCGCCAGGCCGATGCACCCCGCGTCAGCATGAAGGGCGCCCGCGTCACCCAGGGCCAGGGCACCGAAGCCATGTGGCGCGCCATGAAGGTGCTGCCCAGCTTTGATTACCTGGACATTGCCCGCAACGCCACGCTGGGCACCGTGGTAGTCACGCCGCAAACCGCCAAGAGCTACGTCGCGCACCTGGCGCGTGCCGGCTACCTGCTGTGCATGAAGCCCTCCAAACCCGGCACGCCGGCGCGGCACCGGCTGATCAACAACACCGGCCCTCACGCGCCGTGCATCACCCGTGCCAAGGTGGTCTTCGACCGCAACACCGGCACCTTCGCCCAGCTGGAAACCGCGCAGGAGGTGTGTGATGCCCTTGAATAAACAGGCCACTGCCAAAGCGGGCAAAGCCTGCGCCGCGCTGCCGGCTGACGTCAAGGCCGCGCTGCAGGCCGCCGTGCTGCGCTTTGGTTCGCAGACCAAGGTTGGCGAGGAGCTCAGCGTCAGCGGCGCCGCCGTCAGCCTGCTGCTGGCCGACAAATACAGCGGCAACGTCGAAGTCATGGCCAACCGCATACGCGGCCAGTTCATGGCCGAAACCGTGCGCTGTCCGGTCATGGGCGACCTGAGCAAGCGCAGCTGCCTGGACAACCAGGCGCTGCCGCAGGCCTTCACCAACCCGATGCGCGCCGCCCTCGGCCGCGCCTGCAAAAACTGCATCCACCGAAAGGCCCTCTGACATGAAAGAAGTTTCCCGACTGGGCTGGATCAAGCGCCGCGCGCGCCGCATCCAGCGTTTTTATGGCGTCACCCGCAAGCTCGCCGTCTACGACGCCCGCATCGACTACCTGGCCTTCCTGGGGTGGCAGCGATGAGCCGCGACTGCGCATCCCTTGGCATCTGCCAGAGCCGCAAGCCCGCCTGCGACGGCTGCACGACTCAGTTCGCGCCTGGCGTGATTGACGGGCCGTACAGCCGCAAGCGCCCCGACACAGGCGTCGCCGCCTTCGTCGTCAAGGCGCTGCTGGTGGCCGCGCTGGTGGCCTCCATATCGCTGACGATCGGATTTGCCGCCGGCTACCTGACGTCGGGGGGGGTGTTCCCATGATCACCGCCAAAACCCGCGCGCTGCTGGCGTTTGTGGCGCAGCACGAGCCGATCCGTGCCTTTGACGCTTTCAGCCGCTTCGACGGCGCCGGTGAACACGAGACGACTTTTGCGCATCGGCTTAACCATCTGGGCGATCGCGGTTTGCTGGTCAACACCGGCAAGACCGGCCGCGCCGTCTGGTCGACCACGGCGTTGGCGCGCCGGCAATTGATGCAGATGCCGCCACCAGGCGCAGACGCCATCGTGCCGCCGCGCCAGGTCAACGTCATGAACACCCCGGTCTACCAGCCGGCACCTGCCACGCATTACCGCGCCGGCGCGTTTGACTTCGCCGCCTGCCCCAGCCTGACGGCCGGGGGCCCCACACCTTTCACCGGAGCGACCTCATGAACCTGTGCGATCAATGCGAAACCGTCAGCCACTGCAGCCGGCATGGCTGCATCCCGCTGCAGCCAGCGCCGCCCTCGGCCGCCCAGGCAGGCGGCCAGGCGCGCCGGTGGTGCTGGCGTCTGGCGCTGCTGCTGGCCATCGTGCTGGCCACTGCCGTGAGCGGGAGGCTTTGATGGGCAACGCCATCACCTCTGACGTGCGCGCGCTGTGGCTGATGCTGCAGCGTGACGGCGGCTGGTGGACCGTCAGCATGCTGGCGCACCACTGGCGGCCCACCTTCGCCGCCTTCGAAATACAGCAGGCAATGGACGCCCTGGAAGCCGGCAGCTTCGTCGCCAGCCGCGACCACGCCACCGCCGTGGCCTACGCCTTCACATCGGACTGCAACGCGCTGCCCGACCTCCCCATCCCTTCACAACCCGGAGCCCTTGCGTGAACGACCAGGAAAAACAACACCGCGAATCGCTGGCACAAGCCGGTCGCCTGCAGCAGCAACTCGTCGAGCAGTTAAAAGACCTGCCCGTGATGGTGCAGCTCGACGCACTGCTGGCCACCTATGTCCACGTCGGCATCCAGCACCGCCAGCTGCATGCTGTGGCGCCCGCGCTGATGCAGCTGGCCGGCAACCTGCTGTTTGGCGAAGTCAAGGCTGTGAAGGTGGCGCGCTCACCCGATCCCGAGGCCACGCACCATGCGGCGCCAGCGAGTCTGCAATGAGCGCGCGCGATATGAATCAGCAGACGGTGCAGGCGATGGCGCATGCGCTGCTGGATTCGCTGCCCGAGGAATACGCCGCCGAAGAAGCGATGGCCGCCTTGCTGACGCTCTATGTGTCGATTGCCACCGGTCTGCCCGAATTCAAACGCGTGCAGTTCGGCAAATTACTCGCGGTCACCGGCGAAGAGATGAAGAGCGCCGAGCCATTCGTCCGCGTCACCCACTGAAAGGCCCACCATGCAGCAGATCACACCCGCCCAGGTCTTGAGCGCGCTGGAACACCACCAGGGCAAAGCCCGGGGCATTCACGTCCGCGACCTGGTGATGCGCATCACCGGCGAGCTGGCCAACGGCGAAGGCCAGGAGCGCGCCGTGCGCAAGCTGGTGACCGAACTGCGCCTGGAAGGCCACCCGATCTGCGCCCACCCGGCCAGCGGCTACTTTTTGGCTGAGACGGCCGAAGAGCTTGACGACACCTGCAACTTCCTGCGCAGCCGCGCGCTGTCGAGCCTCAAGGCCGAAAGCCGCCTGCGCCGTATCTCGATGGCCGAGCTGCTCGGCCAGTTTTCTCTCACCGAATCCAACCCTGGCGAAGGAGCCACCTGATGAGCAACGATTTAGACGCGATCGACAAGGCCGCCAAAACCCTGCGCGCCGTGCGCGACACCCTGAGCCTGCGTGCGGGCGCGCTGCACGACGAAATGGAGGCCGCCAAGCGCAAATCGATGCGTGGCCTGCGCGCCAGTGTGGCCGCCGTCGCCCAGGCCCAGGCCGATCTGCTCGCCACCATCGCCGATTCGCCGCAACTCTTCGTCAAACCCAAGAGCATCGTGCTGCACGGCATCAAGCTCGGCTATGCCAAAGGCAAGGGCCGCATCGAATGGGACGACGACGAGCAGGTCGTCAAGCTGGTGCGCAAGCACATGCCCGAGCAGTTCGACGTGCTGATCAAGACCACCGAAAAACCCATGAAGTCCGCAATGGATGGCCTGACCGTCGCCGAACTCAAAAAAATCGGCGTCACGGCCGAAGACAGCGGCGACGTGGCGTTTGCGAAAGATACCACCGCCGAAGTCGACAAGCTGGTGAAGGCACTGCTCAAGGGTGCGGAAGAGGAGGCCGCGTCATGAACAACGAACGAATCCAGCGCTGGCTGGCCGACCAGGCCCAGCTCGGCAGCGCGACCGCCGCCGAGCTTGAGGCTGGCGAAATCATCGTGTTTTTTGCAGGCCCTGACGGAGCCATCGGCATAGCCGACGAAGCGGCTTGGGAGCTCGTCTGCAGCGAGTGCCTGGCCGAAGAAAAAGACGGCCACATCTGGTATCGCACGCACCCGCTCGAAATGGAGCTGGCTCTTGACGACGAAGACGATCGAATTTCGGCTTTGATTTCCTCAGCGCTGCGCTATCTGAGCCGCCGGCAACTTCTGGTGTGCCACCCCGACAGCGCAAGCCTTGTTAGGCCAAAAACCGATTCCCTCCTTGATCAAGCCTGCGGCCTGGAAACCGCCAGCGAAGGCTGATCTTTCGCCCCAGGGCTTCGGCCCCGGGGTCTTTTTAAAACAGCATTAAAGCGAGATTCAAATGAGCAGCGTCTACACCCCGCGCCCCGGCAGCAACTGCGAAAAAGCCGTGAAGCACTTTCAGGATCACCCGGACGCGCGCGAGAGTGTGGCGGCGTTGGCGGCGCTGATCGAAATATCTCCAGGCAACATCGCCGGCACCGTGAAAGCGGCGGTGGCCGCCGGCGCGATCGGCGTGGAGCGAGAAGGCAGAAAGAACTTTTATATCGCCGGTAGCGGTGTGCCGCCAGAACCGGACAATCACGACGCGGGCGAAGCCGAATCGGGCACCCCCCCCCAAGGCGGCGGCCACGGGTTGACGCTGGCACTCTACAACGACGGCGAGCTGTTCATATCGGGTGCATCGATCACCAATGGCGACATGGTCCTGAACGCCGTCCAGACCGCCGAGCTGCGATTACCTGCTGCACACGGGCAGCCTGGTCGAGCACCTGCAGAATCGCGCCGGGTGAGCTAACGTGAAAACCGAGAAATACCCGATCCAGGTGCGTCAGGCCAACGGCACCTACAAGACAAGCTCAGTGCACGGCCTGAGCGCCAGCTGCACGGCGGGCGACCAAAACGCTGCCGACGCCCTGGGCCGAAAACTCTTCAAGGAGCGGTTCATCAAGGCCACCGAACTGCCGCGCGAGCCGCACCTGGAATACAACGGCCGGACCCACTGGCAACTGGAGGCTCGCAAGCCATGATCGAGCAGCTCCAAACCACCCTGCAAACCCCCTTCATCTGGGTCGAAATCTTCGCGACCACCTGTGGCCTGTTCGGCAGCTTCGTGCTGGCCTGCAAAGGCCGCCATGCGCAATGGGGCTGGGTGCTCTTTGCCCTCAGCAACATCGGCTGGCTCGCCTTCGGCTATGGCTACGGCCATTGGTTCTTTTTCATCCAGCAAATCGGCTACTCCATCACCAGCGCGATCGGGATCTGGAAGTGGCTGATAGAGCCGGCCATCAACCGCCGGTACGAACGTGTCGTCAGGGAGGTGCTGGGGTTATGACCAAAGAAGAATGGGCTGCGGTAGAGGCTGGTTTGCGCTACCCCTATGACTCAGTGAAGCTGCTGGTCGACGGCCACAACCTGACCTTGCAGGTGCAGCCAGACAAGCCTATGAAGATGGTGATCGCCTGGTACGTGGATGGCGCCTTCAAAGGCGCGTGGTTGAAGGCAGACAGCGACATCGGCAAACGCTTCGCCTGCCCGCACGCCGTGCATCTCTACACACCAACTCAGAAGGCACGGATCCGCAAAGACTACGGCAAGCGTGGCACCGCAAAGTATTTCCCGGAACTGGATAGAAAAGCAACCTATTTGGGGTGGACGTGGGCGAGCTTCCGCTCGCTGAAAAAGCACCTGATTGCCAACAATCAATCGATCAACATTCAGCCGGACGATACCATCACCGTTCTGACCAGCGAGCGCGCATCATGAGCAAGCTCGCCCGCGACCATCACAACAGCGACATGGTCAAGATTCAGATCGCCAAAAAGCAGCTCAATCTGAGCGATGAAGAGTACCGCGCCATCCTGCAAGGCCAGGGCGGCGCAAGCAGCTCGAAAGACCTCGATCACCCCGGCCGCCAGCGCGTGCTGGACTACTTCAAATTCCTCGGTTTCAAGCCCGCTGCCGCCAAGCAGACCAAACGCCCGGCACGCCCCACGCCGTCAGCCGATGCGCTGCCGCTGGTGCGCCGTATTCGCGCCCAATTGATCAGCCTGGGCCGCCTGCCCGACGTGTATGCCGACGGCATCGCCAAGCAGATGCTGGGCGACCAGGCGCCCGAGTTTTTCGAGTGGTGCCAGCTGCGTGATTTAACGAAGATTTCACAGGCCTTGAGCGTCGAGCAAAACCGCAAGGGAGCAGCCACCCAATGAGCGCTGACATGGTCGAAACCGGCGCCGACATCCGCCGCCACGAACTGTTCGCCGACCTGGCCGAGCAGGTGGCCAGACGCATCATCGAAAAGCACAAGCTGAGCGACGAGATCGGCATCGATGTCGGCAACGATATTGCCGACTTTGTCGTTGAGCACTGGAAGGGCCAGAACATCTACATCAACGCCGATGCCCAGTTCAAACTGAGCAAGCGCGATATCGAGATTTTCAACCGTTTCGGCCGGGGCAACGCCCAGGAGCTGGCCCGGGAATATGGCATCAGCTATGTGCGGATTTACCAGATCTACAAGCGCTGCCTGGTGGCCGCCCGCAAGCGCAAGCAGCCAACCCTGTTCGCCGACCCGGTTGAGCCCGTCGATACCGACTTATCCACAGCCTCAAAACCCGCCAAAAAGCCCAAATGACCGTTACAGTTCAAAAACGCTGTCATTGGGAGCGAACTGTAATGCCAGCATTACAGTTGGGCCCGATCGGCGGGTTGGCCACCAAGAACTTCGACCCCACAGATCGCCAGCCAAGCCGAGATCGCCGCCAGTGACAGGCATTGGCCGCCTCATAGGGGAAAAGACGCTTAAAGGCCCGTTAAACCGCCCGTGATGGCCAGGCCATCAAGCCTGGTACCGGCCACCCCAGCAGTGCCGCCCACCAGCCCGAGACCCAAAAAATACCGTGGCCCGCCTCATGAAAACCAAAAGGCCGTTTTTTCCACGTAACCCCCTGATTTCATTGAACAAAGCCCGCCGAGTCCCGCTCAATCCCGGCCAATCCCGTTTCCTCTAATACCGTGGTCCTGCACAATTTGGGTCGGCCTGAAACTGTGAGTCGGGCTCTTCGGCGAACTCGATGCGCACCACCGTGCCCTTGCCGGGAACTGCATGCCCGCCAGCCCGTGGTGCCCGGCGCGCGGGTTTGTCGTGTCGAAGCCCGAGCCGTCGTCCCGCACCGTCACCGTGGCTTTGCCGCTGGCCACTTCGAGCCTGACCTCGACCTCGGTGGCCGACGCATATTTGCCGACGTTTGTCAGCGCTTCCTGGACAAACCGGTAAACCGCCAGTTCCGCATCGCGCGACAGGCGCGAGTCCACCATGGTCAGGCGCACCGGTATGCCCAGGCTGTCGCCCATGTCGCTGCAGAGGTTTTGCAGCGCCACCGCCAGGCCCAGGTGGGTCAGGGCGGAAGGGCGCAGGTCTTCGATGATGCGGCGCTTCAGCGCAATGCCCTGGTTCAGGGTGTCGGTGATCCGGTCGAGGCGGCGCAGCAGTTCCTCGGGCTCGTTGACCTTCGAGCGCGCTCGCGCAATCTCCAGTTTGCTGACGGTCAGCAGGCCGCCCAGTTCATCGTGCAGTTCCAGTGCGAGAAGGGCGCGCTCGTCTTCCCGCACCGACTGCAGGTGCTGGGCCAGCTCCGTGAGCTGTGCGGTCCGGCGCCTGACCTGTTCTTCGAGCCGTTCGCGCTCTGCGTGCAGGGCCGCTTGCTGGCTCCTTACCGACCGATCCTGCAACGCCAGTTGCCGCAGGAAAAGGAACATGCTGAAAAGACTTAGCAGGGTCAGCGATCCGACAGCGACCCGTTCGAGCATCAGTGCGTCGTAAATCGACACGCGGGCGTTTGCCTGCAGCGCCGCCGCGTCGAGGAAATGAGTTTTCAAGGCCGCGCGCAATGCAACCATTTCCTTGCGCTCCGTGGCGCTACGCGCCAGATCGGCGGCAGCCTGTGCCTGACCCGCGCGCGCCAGCGCCAGTGTCTGGCCCATGTTTTCGAACTCCAGGCGCGACAAGTCAATCAGGCGGGCAACGTCGGCCGCGCTGCGTGCGCCCTTGTCTGCAAAGAAAACGGTGATGGCCTGCTGGACGGCAGGCAGTTCGGCGCGGGCTGCGTCGAACTGCGCCAGGTACTGGTCCTGACCTGTGACCAAAAACCCGAACTGGGCAATTTCCGCATCGTTGGTCAACTGGAGCAGGCGCATCGACTCGATGCGCGCATCCGTCAGGGCGATGCCGAAGTCGAGCGTGGCGGTGGTGTCGTGGTAGGTTTTTTCGCTGATGACGAGCAGCGTGCCGGCCAGCATGAGCAAAACAGCGAAGGCGAAACGCTTGCGGGCCCAGTGGCTGAGCCGGTCGTTGAGCTTGAGGCGGGCGAAAGACATGGTTCAGTCGGCGTTACAGGTGAGAAACGAGCTTGTGGCCATGAATCCGGGTAATGGTTTCTGCCGATCTTAATGCTCCGCCCCATTGCTGAATGTCCCGATGGGTAATGGGCTCAGCGTGTCCCGGCGCGGTTGCCCGCCATGGGCGGGTACTTTCCATCACAAGTCCGGGGGAATCTGGCCGGGTCTGCGGCAGATTGCTGGACTACAACGCAGCCACCCCGTGCCTTACAGGCCTGTCCTCGTCGGGTTCTTAAGCTGGCTGGACCAGAAACAGGCGCCGTGCCATAGGCCTGGGTTAGTCACCGCAGGCCCATGCAAAGTTCAAAGTGATTCAAAGGGAGGTTAAGCGTGATCAGCGTTGTCGTACCTGCGCACAATGAAGAAAAGCTTGTGGGTCCGTGTGTCGAGTCGATTGTCCGGGCTGCCCGGCATGCGCAGCTGAACCAGGAAGAGGTCCTGGTGCTGGTCGTGCTGGACCATTGCACGGACAGCACGGGCCCGATTGCCGAGGCCTGCGGTGCCACCACGTTCGCGGTGAGCGCGCGCAATGTCGGCCACGCCCGCGCGGCGGGTGCCCAGGCCGCCATCGAGGGAGGCGCGCGCTGGCTGGCGTTCACGGATTGCGACAGCGTCGTCGCGCCGGACTGGCTGGTGACGCAGCTGGCGCTGGGTGCACAGGGCGCCGACGCCGTTTGCGGCACGGTCTGCGTCGGCGACTGGGCGGGTTACGGGAGCAACATGCAGCGCCATTTCGCTGCCACCTACTTTGATGTCGATGACCACCGCCATGTGCATGGCGCCAATCTAGGCGTCAGTGCCGCAGCATACCGGCGGGTGGGCGGATTTCAGCACCTGCCGTGCGGTGAAGACGTGGCGCTGGTGCAGGCCCTCCAGGACGCGGGTGCCGTCGTCGCGTGGTCGGCCGCGCCTCGCGTGTCCACCAGCGCGCGTACCGACTTTCGTGCGCCGCGCGGCTTCGGCGCCACGCTGCAGCGCATCGAGCAGGAGGGCGCATGGGTGCTGCCGATGGCCGCCTGAGCAGCGTTGCTCCCACCGCAAGCGCCCGGCAGTTGCGTGCGGCCCTGCAAAAGGCGGACGGCACTTTTGACCCGGCGGTGCGCCTGCGCGAGCTTGTCGCCCAGGGGCTGGATGCTCTACCGCTGCCCGGCGCGGGCCAAACCCTCGAGCGCTGGCGTGCGCTGGCGGCGGTGGCCGGACACGACCTGTCGCTGGCCAAACTCTATGAAGGTCACACCGATGCGCTGGCCATTCTTGCCGAACTGGAGGGCACTGAAAGCAAGCGGGAGTTCACGGGCACGGACGGCATCTGGGGCGTCTGGGCGTCGGAAGGGCCTGACGGCAGGCTCGGCATCGAACCGGACCCGGCCGGAGAACCTGGTGCCGTGCTGTTGCGCGGTGTCAAACACTGGTGCTCAGGCGCCCAGACCGGAACCCATGCCCTGGTGACGGCCTGGCACCCGGACGAGTCGTGTTCACAACTCGTCCGCGTTAATCTGGCGCAGCCCGGTGTGGAGGTGCGCTCGGACCGGTGGAAGGCGGTGGGCATGGCCGGCAGCGCGAGTCTTCAGGTGCGTTTTCATGCAGCCCGTGCCTACCGGGTCGGCGGGGCCGGCGCCTACGTGTCGCGGCCCGGCTTCTGGCACGGCGGCGCGGGCATTGCGGCCTGCTGGTACGGCGGCGCTGTGGCGCTTGCCGAGGCGTTTCGCCAGTCGATTTTGCAAGGTTCGGCCGCCCTGCGCAGCCCGTTCCGGCTGGCCGCTGCTGGCCGGGTTGACGTCCTGCTGCAGGGTGTGTCCCTGATGCTGCAGCATGCGGCAAGCTGGATCGACCAGCACCCCCGCGAAGATGCCAGTCTGGTCGCGCTGCGCGTCCGGCTGGCCGCTGCCCGCTGCGCGACCCAGGTGCTTGACGAGGTGGGATCTGCCTGGGGCCCCACGCCTTATTGCACCGATGCCGCCTTCGCCCGCATGGCGGCCGACCTGCCTGTTTTTGTGCGGCAAAGCCATGCTGATCGCGACTACGCCGCGTTAGCAGAAAAACTGCCTTTTCGGGAGAATGACTTATGGGCGCTCTAGAGTCTGTGGTGATGGACCCGCCGGAGGTGGACCTCCCCGCGCATGCGCTGGAGCAACCCCGCATCCGCGACGACGGAACGCCAGAAACGACCTGGCAGACCTGGCAGGGTCTTGACGCCATTGAATCGCTGCCGATTGAGAAATGGATGCATCCCGCGATGCGGCTGGTGGTCGTGGCGCCGCATCCAGACGACGAGATTCTGGCCTGTGGCGGCCTGATGGCGATGCACGCTGCGCGAGGCGGCAGCACCCTGGTGGTCGCGGTGACCGACGGTGAGGCCAGCCATGCCGGGGTGTCGTCCTGGCGTGCCACCAAACTGGCCGAAGTGCGCCGGACCGAAAGATTGCAGGGCTTGTCGCGGCTGGGCTGCGCGGGCACCGAGGTTCACCGTCTCGGATTGCCCGACGGCAACGTTGCCGGTCACGCCACGGCGCTGGAAGAGCAGCTCAGGCGCGTGGTCCGCTGGGGCGACATCGTCGTGACCACCTGGCGGCGCGATGGGCATCCGGACCATGAAGCCTGTGGCGACGCCGCCGCCGGCGCATGCGGGGCGGCGCATTGCTGCCTGCTGCAGGCGCCGGTATGGATGTGGCACTGGAGCCGGCCCGGCGATCCCCAAGTGCCGTGGCACCGCCTGGTCGGCCTTGGCCTGACGTCGCGGGAGGTCGCCGGCAAGCAGCGTGCGCTGGCGGCGCACGCGAGCCAGCTGGAGCCGCGTGGCAGCGCCGTGGGCCCGGTTCTTGGCCCCGCCATGCTTGAAAGGCTGACCCGGCGCAGCGAATATTTCTTCGTTTGAAGCGGCGCCGCGCGTGACGTCCTCGCCTTCACTGCCCATCTCCCCGGCCTATTTCGAGGCCATGTTTGCAGACAGCGATGACCCCTGGCGGTTCAAGTCGCGCTGGTACGAGGCGAGAAAACGGGCGCTGACGCTGGCCATGCTGCCACGCCAGCGCTATGCCAGCGCCTTCGAGCCGGGCTGTGCCAACGGCGAGCTGTCAGCGGCGCTGGCCACGCGCTGCGACCGGCTGCTCATTTCAGACGGCACGCCGCGCGCCGTGGACGTGGCGCGCCAGCGCGTTCAGTCGCTGCCCCATGTGGCGGTCATCCAGGCCTGGGTGCCCGGGCAATGGCCTGCGGAGACGTTCGATCTCATCGTGATCAGCGAGCTTGGCTACTTTCTTCAACCGGAAGCCTTGGATACGCTGATCGACAAGGTGCGCACTTCATTGCGCCCCGGGGCGACCGTGCTGGCCTGCCATTGGCGGCGGTCGATTGAGGGGTGTGTTCTGGGCGGCGACGACGTCCATGCGCGCATCGCAGACCGGCTGGATATGCCCCATCAGGCCGGTTTCAGGGACGCCGACTTTGTGCTGGACGTCTGGTGTACCGACGCGCGGTCGGTGGCGCAGGTCGAGCAGATTGCCTAACACTGCGGATTCGGTCGCCGCGCTACTTTGCCGCATTCGTTTGACATGGCACGCCCGATGCTTGTTGAGGCGCGGGATGGTAAATATTGCCGCCTGTGTCTTAAAACATTGCACCTTTTTGGGATTTACCGGAAACTGACTGTCCCGTGGTTCAAGGCCGTGCCTGTATGCCCCATTCATCCCATTTCGACCAGCTGCGCGACGCAGTCCATCAGGAGCGCTCTGAAGAGGCGCTTCGGCGGGACCGCTGCGATACGTTTCTGAAAAAAGTCAGTCTTTACCAACGCGGACACGGGCCATTGCCCGATGAGCAGGAGTTTTTGTTGTGGCGCGAAGATATGAAAAGGACTGTTGCAATCCGGGCGCTCAAGGCGGCCGTGACCCTGCCGGCCGAGAGCCAACCCGTCGATTCCGCGCCCCGCAGCCGGCCCCACCGCGCGGACGACCGTAGCCGTGGCAACGGACAAAGCGACCATTCGCCTCTCTGATGGGTCCAGCCCGGGGTGCCGGCCCGCGGCAAGCTGGCCACGCACCCATGCGTCACCCTCTCTGGAGCGCTTCATGAAAACTACGAAAGCCTGGTTCGGCGCCGCTGTTGCGGCCCTTTTGCTGGCGGGTTGCGCACTGACGCCGGTCAAGCCCGGCATGTCGCAGGCCGACGTGATGGCCGTGTACGGCACGCCAACCCGGGTGGTGGCGCTGGCCAGCGGAACGCGCCTGCAGTATTCGCGGCAGCCCTTCGGCCAGTCAGCGGTGATGGTCGATCTCGACGCCAGTGGACGGGTCGTACGGGTCCGCGAAATGCTGACGGCGGCCGAACTGATGAAGATCACGCCCGGCACGTGGACGCGCGCCGACGTCGAGCGGGACTTCGGCCCGCCGGCGTCCATCGACCACGTGGCGTCCTGGCCCACGGACATCATGACCTACCGCTGGCGCGACGTCACGACGGACATGTTTTACTATGTGTACCTTGATGCGGCCAACGTCGTTCAGCGCACCGCGCAGGGCATCGACTACCGCGACGAACGCTGGCGCCCGTTCTGATCCGGACACGTTCAGTCGCTGGCGACCGAACGGCCGATTTCAGGCCAGCGGTGGTGCAGGTAAACCCAGGCCAGCAGCCCGATGCACATCATGCCCAGCGAGGCTGCCGCCAGAGCCGGCGCGGAATGCATCACGAGGGGCGCAATGACGCCGGCCACAATGCCGTTGGCGCTTGAACCGATGAAAGCCTGCAGCGACGAGGCCATGCCGCGCCGTTCGGGGTAGAGGTCGAGCACCAGCAGCGTCACCACAGGCACCATCAGCGCCCAGCCGAAGGCAAACAGGGCAATCGGAAACAGCGCCCACGCGACGTGGGCCGGAAACAGCAGGTTGGTCGCCAGATTGATGACCGAAACGCTCAGCATGATGACGAAGCCGTGGCGTATCTGCTGCTTGGGAGCAATCTTTCCGGCCAGCCGCCCGCTCAGCCAGGCGCCCGACATGATGCCGGAGATGGTCAGCACAAAGAACCAGAAAAACTGCGTCGGCTGCAGGTGCAGCAGGTCGCCCAGAAAAGCCGGCGCCGACAGCACATACAAAAACATGCCGTTGAAGGGCACGCCACTCGCCAGCGCCAGCAGTAAAAACCGCGGGCTGGAGCCGAGCTGCCAGTAGCCGCGCATCAGGTGTTTGACCTCGAACGGCTGTCGCGCTTCGACAGCCAGGGTTTCGGGCAAAAACCTGAAATTCGTCACCCACAAGACGCCGCCAATGGCCGTCAGAAACCAGAAAATGCTGTGCCAGCCCAGATGCACGAACAGCCAGCCGCCCACGATGGGAGCCAGGGCCGGGGCCACGCCGAAGTAGATCGTGACCTGGCTCATGACCTGCTGCGCCTGCGCGGGCGGGTACATGTCACGGATGACGGCACGCGACACCACAATGCCCGCGCCGGTCGAAAGGCCCTGTAGCGCCCGAAAGAACACCAGTTGCTCGACGCTTTGTGACCATGCGCAGCCCGCCGAGGCCAGCGTGAACATGGCAATGCCCCACAGCACCACCGGCCTGCGGCCAAAGCTGTCGGCCAGGGCGCCATGGAACAGGTTCATGAACGCGAAGCCGAACAGGTAGGCCGAGAGCGTCTGTTGCATCTCGACCGGCGTGGCCCCCAGCGAGCTGCCGATGCCCGCAAAGGCGGGAATGTAGGTGTCGATGGAAAACGGGCCGAGCATGCCCAGTACGGCCAGCAGGACGGCAAGTGTCCAGCGCGGGCCGTGCCAGAGCTGGTCGGCGTTCGGATTCATCCTTTTTTCAGCGCCAGCGCGGCGTCGTACAGCTCGTTGCGCGGCGAGCCGGTGATGTCTGCCGCCAGCTTGACGGCCGTTTTCAGCGGCAACTCGGCCAGCAGCAGTTGCAGCACGCGCGTGTTGTCGCGCGGGGCTTCCTGCGCTGCGGCGGGGTGCAGAACCAGGGCGAATTCCCCGCGCGTGCGCTGCGGACCCGCGGCCAGCCAGGCGGCCAGGTCCTGCGCCGGCATGGTGGCGATCTCCTCGAACTGCTTGGTCAGTTCACGGCCCACGGTGACGAGCCGGTCGGCCAGCGGCATCATGGCGCGGGCCAGCGCTTCAATGCGGTGCGGTGCCTCAAGAAGCACGGTGGCGCGCGGATCGAGCGCCAGCAGGGCAATGGCCTGGTCGCGTTCGCCCGCCTTGCTGGGCAAAAAGCCGGCAAAGACAAATGCCGCGCTGCCCGAGCCGCCCGCCAGGCCCGCCACGCTGAGGACGGTGGTCACACTGCTGGCGCCGGGCAGCGGCATGACCCTGAAACCGGCTGCCTGCACAGCCGCCACCAGCCGCGCACCGGGGTCGCTCACGGCGGGCGTGCCGGCGTCGCTCACATACGCCACGCGTTCGCCGCGCTGCAGCCGTTCGATCACCAGCCCGGCGGCCTGGGCCTCGTTGTGCTCGTGCACCGCCAGCAGCGGTTTGTCGACGCCATAGTGCCGCAGCAGCGGCTGCGTGTGGCGCGTGTCCTCGCAGGCAATCGCATCGACCCGCTGCAGCACGTGCAGGGCGCGCAGGGTGATGTCCGCCAGGTTGCCGATGGGGGTGGCCACCACGTACAGTGTGGCCTCGGGATAATGCTGCATGCCTGCTGCGGCACGCGCGGCGTCCAGAGCCAGTTCGAAAGAAGCGTTCAATGTGGTTTTCCAGAAAACAGACGGCGCCGCCAGCGGCAGGCGAGGTGGCCGGGCCCGGGCAGGGCAGGGCTGAAACAGCGCTGCTACAGCCTACCACCAAGTCGCGTGGCGATGCGGCGGAGTCTGCCGCGCGGCGCTTTCTGGCGCGGGCCGGTCTCACCTTCATCGAGGCCAATTTCAAGACACCGGGCCGGGGCGGCGGCGAGATTGACCTCGTCATGCGCGCGCCCGACGGCACGCTGGTGTTTGTCGAGGTGCGCCAGCGCGCCAGCGCGACGCATGGCGGCGCGGCGGCCAGCATCGGCCGCAGCAAGCAGCAGCGCATCATTTTTGCCGCGCGCCACTACCTGATGCGCTTCGCCCGGATGCCGCCGTGCCGTTTCGACGTGGTGCTGGTACACGGCGCGGGCGAGCCGGGACGCGAGGCAACACTCGAATGGCTGCCGGCAGCGTTCGATGCCTCATGAAGCGGCGCAGGCCTTGCGTTCGCCCGGCGAAGACCCATATGCCCGAGTTCAACCCGGTATCATCAAGCCATGCTCGAACAACGTATTGAACAGCAATTCATCGACAGCGCCGATCTGAAATACCAGGCGGCCCAGGTTCTTTCCAAACCCATCGCAGCGGCCGTACAGGCCATTTTGGCCAGCGTGACCAGCGGCGGCAAGGTCCTGGCGTGCGGTAACGGTGGCTCGGCGGCCGATGCGCAGCATTTTGCAGCCGAGTTTGTCGGCCGCTACGAACGCGAACGCCCCGAGCTGGGTGCCATCGCGCTGACGACCGACAGCTCCATTCTCACGGCGATTGCCAACGACTACGACTTCAGCGTCATTTTCTCCAAGCAGGTGCGGGCGCTGGGCAGTGCCGGCGACGTGCTGCTGGCGCTGAGCACCAGCGGCAATTCGGCCAACGTGCTGAAGGCGATAGAAGCCGCGCACGAGCGCGACATGACGGTGGTGGCGCTCACCGGGCGCGGCGGCGGCAAGATGACCCAGGCCCTGCGCGAAACCGATGTGCATATCTGTGTGCCCCACGAACGGACCGCGCGCATCCAGGAAGTGCACCTTCTCGTCCTCCATTGCATTTGCGATGGTGTGGACACCCAGCTACTTGGTGATCAGGAGTCTTCAACATGAACGGTATCTTTTTGAAACGACTGGCTTTGTCGGCCGCGCTGGCGGGCCTGTTTGCAGGCACGCTGACGGCCTGTGTGCCGCTGGTGGTTGGCGGCGCCATGGCGGGCGGTTCGCTGGTCGCCACCGACCGCCGCACCTCGGGCACGCAGCTCGAAGACGAAGGTATCGAGCTGCGCGCGGGTGCCCGCATTCGCGCCAGCGTCGGCGACAACACGCATGTCAACGTGACCAGCTACAACCGCCAGGTGCTGGTCACCGGCGAGGCGCCCACGGAACGGGAAAAGCAGCTGGTCGACCAGATCGTGCGGGGCGTCGAGAACGTCCGCTCGGTAGTCAATGAAATGGTGATCGGTCCGGTCAGCAGCCTGAGCCGGCGCTCCAACGACGTGCTGATCAGCGGCCGCATCAAGGCGAGCATTCTGGATTCGAAAGACCTGTTTCTGAATGCCTTCAAGGTGGTTACTGAAAGCGGCACCGTGTACCTGATGGGCCGCGTCACCCAGCGCGAGGCCGATCGCGCCACCGACATCGCACGGGACATACCGGGCGTCGTGAAGGTGGTTCGGGTCTTTGAAGTGGTCACCGAAGATGAGCTGGTGCGCGGTTTGCCGGCGCAAAGCGCGGCACCCCGGCCAGCGCTGCCGGCTTCGGCGCCCGCCAACTAGGAGCCTGTCGGGCTTAGGTCGTCGAAAGCGAAAATCGACCCCAGCGAGGATAGTTTTTGACGATTTCGCAGGCCAATATCTAGATATTGGTCAAGAAAGCGGCGAAAAATAGACCGCTGCGGCCGATTTGCAGCCGACGATTCCTAAGTCCGACAGGCTCCTAGACCCAATACTGTTCATTGAAGCGCTTTCACTCCGTTCGCCCTGAGCTTGTCGAAGGGTCGTGCCAGCGCAAAGAGGCTTCGACAGGCTCAGCCCGAACGGTTAAGCGAACAGTATTGGAACCAGGACGCTATTTCAGCCGTCTGATCAGGCTGGACGTGTCCCAGCGCTGCCCGCCCAGCGCCTGCACGTCGGCATAAAACTGATCGACCAGCGCGGTCACCGGCAAGCGCGCACCGTTGCGTTTGGCCTCATCAAGGACCAGGCCCAGGTCCTTGCGCATCCAGTCCACGGCAAAACCAAAATCGAACTTGTCGGCCACCATGGTCTTGCCCCGGTTGTCGAGCTGCCAGCTCTGCGCCGCGCCCTTGCCAATCACGTCGAGCACCTGGTTCACATCCAGCCCGGCCTTCTGACCGAAGGCAATCGCCTCGCTCAAGCCCTGCACCAGGCCGGCAATGCAGATCTGGTTGACCATTTTCGTGAGCTGCCCGGCGCCGCTTTCACCCATGCGCGTGAAGGCCTTCGAAAAGGCCAGGCCCACTGGCCTGACAGCGTCAAAGGCTGCGGCGTCGCCACCGCACATCACGGTCAGCGCGCCGTTCTGGGCGCCCGCCTGGCCGCCCGAGACCGGCGCATCGATGAAATGCAGGCCGAGATCTTTTGCGGCGGCATACAACTCGCGCGCCACGCTGGCCGATGCCGTGGTGTGATCGACCAAGACCGCGCCCGGCTTCATGCCGGCCAGCGCGCCGTCAGCGCCCAGCGTCACGGAGCGAAGATCGTCGTCGTTGCCGACGCAGCAAAAAACCATCGCGGCACCGGCGGCGGCCAAGGCCGGCGTTGCGGCATGCTTGGGGCCACCAGCGCTGGCGTATTCAGCGCAGAACGCTATGGATTTGGTAGCGTTCCGGTTGTAAACCGTGACCTCATGGCCGGCGAGCGCCAGGTGGGCCGCCATCGGGTAGCCCATGACGCCGAGCCCGAGAAAGGCAACTTTGTGGGGTGTGGACGCTTCGTAGGTTTTGGGGTTGGTGCTGGACATCAAATCAATACGGTTGGGAAAGTGAATCGGAGGTGCGTCGCCGGGGCTCAGACGATAGCGAAATTTTCGGTGCCGGCGGCCAGATCGACCGACTTGGCGCGCTGGCTGTTGAGCTTGATCTGCAGCCGCAGGTCGTTGACCGAATCGGCATTGCGCAGCGCGTCTTCGTAGGTGATCTGGAAAGTCTCGAAGGCGTCAAACAGCGACTGGTCAAAGGTCTGCATGCCGATCTGGCGGCTTTTCTTCATGATCTCCTTGATCTCGCTGACCTCGCCCTTGAAGATCAGGTCGGAAATCAGCGGTGAATTGAGCATGATTTCGACGGCGGCGAAACGGCCCTTGCCGTCCTGCTTGGGTACCAGCCGCTGCGACACCAGCGCCTTCAGGTTCAGCGACAGATCCATCAGCAACTGGCTGCGGCGCTCCTCGGGGAAGAAGTTGATGATGCGGTCGAGCGCCTGGTTGGCGCTGTTGGCGTGCAGCGTGGCCATGCACAGGTGACCGGTTTCTGCAAAGGCAATCGCGTGTTCCATGGTTTCACGGTCGCGAATCTCGCCCATCAAAATCACGTCGGGCGCCTGGCGCAGCGTGTTTTTCAGCGCCGACTCCCAGCTGTCGGTGTCCAGGCCCACTTCGCGCTGCGTGATGACGCAGTTCTTGTGCGGGTGCACGAACTCGATCGGGTCTTCGATCGTGATGATGTGGCCGTACGACTGGTCGTTGCGCCAGTCCACCATCGCCGCCAGCGTGGTTGATTTGCCGGAGCCGGTGGCGCCCACCAGAATCGTCAGGCCGCGCTTGGTCATCACCACGTCTTTGAGCACCTGCGGCATGCCGAGTCCGTCGATGGTCGGCAGCTGCACCGGAATCACCCGCATCACCATGCCGACCTGGCCCTGCTGGATGAACGCGTTGACGCGAAAACGGCCCAGGCCGGGCGGCGAAATGGCGAAGTTGCATTCCTTGGTGCGCTCGAATTCTGCCGCCTGCTTGTCGTTCATGATGGCGCGCGCCAGCGCCAGCGTGTGCGTGGCATTGAGCGGCTGCGGCGACACCTTGGTGACCTTGCCATCGACCTTGATCGCCGGCGGGAAATCGCCGGTGATGAACAGGTCACTGCCGTTGCGGCTGACAAGCAGCTTCAGAAGATCCTGAATGAATTTACTGGCCTGATCGCGTTCCATGAGAACACTCCCT
>NCGI01000106.1 GCA_002256925.1 Polaromonas sp. 28-63-22 | reverse complement strand
AGGTCGGCGTACACCGCGCCGGGAATATGCGAGTCCAGATACTGCGCCTGACCGGCATGCGGCTGCATCAGGTCAAAGCTGCAGTCAAAAATGCGCAGCGGCTGTTTACTGGCCATCAGCGCCATCAATTGCGGCGCAGAAACAAGGGTGGTGTAGTCCATGGGGTCGTTCTTTCCGGGCGTGGCGTGTGCCGACTCTGGCTATTTTGCCCGTTGCCGTGCTTTCAGTGTTCTTCGGCCGGCGCGTGGGGCGCGGCGCGCGCGCGGAGCACGGTGGCGGCGATCGCGCTGACCACAATCAGCGCCATGCCGGCCCAGCCGGACAGCGGAATCTCGTCGCCGAACAGCGTCAGGCCGTAAAAAGCCGAGAACACAATCCCGGCGTACTGCAGGTTGGCCACCATCAGCGTGCCGCCATGATTTTCAGACATCGAGTAAGCCCGGGTCATGCACAGCTGCCCCAGCGAGGCAAGAAGCCCCAGTGGCAGCAGCCAGGCCGCGTGCTGCCAGTTCCAGTCCGACAGGCCCGTGACCAGCATGCCAAGCGCGCCTGCCACGGTGGTGCCCACGGCAAAGTAAAACACGGTGCGCGTTTCGGGTTCGCCCATGCGCGAGATCGCCATCACCTGCATGTAGGCGAAGGCGGCGCCCAGCCCCGAAAGCAGCCCGATGAGCCCGGCAAAGGTCTGGTCCTGGTCGATGGCGGGGCGCAGCAGCATGATGACGCCGGCGAAGCTCGCCAGAATGGCCAGTACCAGCGGCCCTTGAGAAGGTAGAGCCCCCACGCTTTTCACTGCGTGTAATACGCTGCCCCCCGAGGGGGCTGGCCTTGCTTGGGGCGGCCCGGCGCTGCGGCCGTTATCGGCGGTTTGGTTGGTGGCTGGTTTCCAGGCCATCAAGGCGCCGCCGACCAGAAACGCGGCGATCCAGACACTGCTCATGTAGTTGAGGGTCATCGCGGTGGCCAGCGGCAGGTGGGCGATGGCATAAAACCAGGCCGACAGCGACACCACGCCGATCACGCTGCGCCAGGCGTGCATGGCCGGGTAGCGGGTGGCCAGCGGCGTGCCGCGTGCCCGCGCGTAGGCGGCCATGAAAATCACGCCCAGCACGCCCCGGTAGAACACCAGCTCGGCGCTGGTGAAGTAGCTGGACGCGAACTTGACGCACACGCCCATCGTGGCGAACAGGAAGGATGAGGCGATCATCCAGAGTGCTTGCATGGCGGTGGGGCGTCCTTTTTTGTTGGTTTTACAAGTAAAAAGTGCCTCTAGCCCAATGAATACCTGCGCCAGAAGCTATCAAAATAATAGCGACTGGAACGCTGGCTCAGATCATCTGGGTGGTCTTGCTGGCGCCCATTTCACGGCGGTACCATTCGTGGAAGTGCTGCATGCCGTCTTCCATCGGGCTTTGGTAGGGGCCGAATTCGTTGTCGCCGCGCTGCATCAGCGCCTTGCGGCCAGCGTCCATGCGCAGCGCAATTTCATCGTCTTCGACGCAGGTCTCCATGTAGGCGGCCTGCTGTGCTTCGATGAATTCACGCTCGAAGGCGCAGATTTCTTCAGGGTAGAAAAACTCCACCACATTGAGGGTTTTGTCCGGCCCCTGCGGGTGCAGCGTGCTCACCACCAGCACATGCGGGTACCACTCGACCATCACGTTGGGGTAGTAGGTGAGCCAGATCGCGCCGTACTTGGGCGGCACGCCCTTGCGGTATTGCAGCACCACGTCGTGCCATTTCTTGTAGGTGTCGGTGCCGGGCTTGCCCAGCTTGTCGGACACGCCCACCGTTTGCACCGAGTAGTGCGGCGAGAGATCCCACAGCAGGTCGTGCGTGGTGACGAAGCCGCCCAGCCCCGGGTGGAACGGGCCGACGTGGTAGTCCTCCAGGTACACCTCGATGAAGGTTTTCCAGTTGTAGTTGCATTCGTGCAGATGCACTTTGTCGAGCTGGTAGCCTGAAAAATCGAGGTCGGCCATGGGGCCGGGCGGCTGGCCTGCTGCGGGCGTCAGTGGCGCCATGTCGGCCACCACGTCGCGCCCGTTGGCCTCGAACACCAGACCGTTCCAGGTCGTGGTCTTGTAGCGGTTGAGGTTCAGGCAGGGGTCGATCTCGAAATGCGGCGCGCCAATCAGCTCGCCCGAGGTGTTGTAGGTCCAGCGATGCAGCGGGCAGACGATGTTGCTGTCAGGCCGGCTGCCGAGCGAGCCGCGGCCCTGCAGCATGGTGGACTGGCGATGCCGGCAGACGTTGGAAATCAGTTCGATGCCGGATCGGTTGCGCACCAGCGCCCGGCCTTCGCCTTCGTGGGGCAGGGCGTAAAAATCACCCAGGTGCGGCACGGCCAGCTCGTGGCCCAGGTAACGCGGGCCGTTGGCAAAAAGTTTTTGCTGCTCCCGCTGGTACAGACCGGCATCAAAATAGCTCGAGATGGGGAGCTGGCTGGTGGCCTGAAGCAGGCGAAGGCTGAGATCAGACATGCGGTTTTCCGTGAATACGCCGCCGCACGGCAGCACAGGCGGCAGGTGCATGGGCCAATCGATGGAGGCAAAAATTCAGGCCGGACCATCCTCGGGATGTCGGTGCCGGTACAGCCCCCAGGTTGAGCCGCACGATGCGAAAAACGAGCCCCGGGGGAATCGGTCATTCTAACTGCGGCTGCCGCTTGGGCCGGCCCGGCGGGCGTGGCCCGGACTTGCGGTTCCGGCCAGCAAGACCGGCATTTTCGCTACGCCACGCGCGAGCAATGGCTGACCCCGCAACGGCCTAAAATCAGGGATATTTGCGAAATATGGTTAAAAGTTCCTCCTCCCCCAAATCCCGCGCCGCCCAGGCTGCTGACGATGCCTCGCCTGAAGCCGGCGCTGGCCCCGACCTGCCCGCGACCTACGAAGCTGCGCTGCTGGAACTCGAAGGTCTGGTTTCCAGTCTGGAGTCGGGTCAGCTGCCGCTCGACCAGTTGTTGACGGGCTACCAGCGTGGCGCGCAGTTGCTGGCCTTTTGCAAGGGCAGGCTGGACGCCGTCGAAACGCAGATCAAGGTGCTTGAAGGCACCGAACTCAAGCCCTGGGCGCAAGCCTGAGACCGACCCATTGAGCGACAGCATTGACCGACAGGATTGACCGATTGAACGCGCCTGAAAAACTACCTCTGTTTGCGCTGGAGACTTGGAGCGCACAGCAGCTCGACGAGGTCGAGCGCGCCCTGTCACGCTGGGTCGCCTGCCCGGCGGCGGCGCCCGCGCCGGCTGGCCTGGGTGACGCCATGCGTTACGCCGTGCTCGACGGGGGCAAGCGCCTTCGTCCGTTGCTGGTCATGGCGGCCTGCGAAGCCGTTGACGGCAACCCGGCGGCGGCGCTGCGTTCGGCCTGCGCGGTGGAACTCATCCACGCCTATTCGCTGGTGCACGACGACATGCCCTGCATGGACAACGATGTGCTGCGCCGGGGCAAGCCGACCGTTCACGTCCGGTTCGGCGAGGCGCAGGCTTTGCTGGCCGGCGATGCGCTGCAGGCGCTGGCGTTTGAGTTCCTCACCCCCGACGACGGTTCGGTCGATGCAGCCACGCAGGCGCGGCTGTGCCGCATGCTGGCGCAGGCCGCCGGTTTCCAGGGCATGGCCGGTGGTCAGGCCATTGACCTGGCCAGCGTCGGACTGCCGCTCACGTCGGCCCAGCTGCACGACATGCACCGCCTCAAGACCGGCGCCTTGCTGCAGGCGAGCGTCATGATGGGTGCCAGCTGCGGCGCGCCTTCGCAGGCCGTCCAGGCGGCACTGAGCGCCTATGGTGCCGCCGTGGGCCTGGCTTTCCAGGTGGTTGACGATATTCTCGACGTGACCGCCGACTCGGCCACGCTCGGTAAAACCGCCGGCAAGGACGCGGCGCAGCAAAAACCCACCTTTGTGTCGCTGATGGGCCTTGAAGGCTCCCTGCATTACGCCCAGCAGTTGCTGGCGCGGGCGCATGCCAGCCTGAGCGAGCTTGAAGCCACCGGGCTCCACCACACGGCGGCGCTGCGTGCGCTTGCCGATATGCTGGTCAACCGGCAGCACTGAACGCATGACGTTTCATGACGCCGCTGCCACCAACCTGACACCACGATGTACCCCTTGCTAGAAACCGTCAACAGTCCCGCAGATCTTCGCAAGCTCCCCCGGGCCCAGCTCAAGGCCCTGGCGGGCGAACTGCGCGCCTACCTGCTCGACACCGTGTCCAAAACCGGCGGCCACCTCAGTTCCAACCTTGGCACGGTGGAGCTCACCGTCGCGCTGCACTATGTCTTCAACACGCCTGAAGACCGTCTGGTGTGGGACGTGGGCCATCAGACCTATCCGCACAAGATCCTGACCGGCCGGCGCGACCGCATGGCCAGCCTGCGCCAGTGGGGTGGCCTGTCGGGCTTTCCGCGGCGCGACGAGAGCGAGCACGATACCTTCGGCACCGCCCATTCGTCCACCTCCATTTCTGCGGCACTCGGCATGGCGCTGGCGGCGCGGCAAAAGGGCGAAGACCGTCACGCCGTGGCCATCATTGGTGATGGCGCGATGAGCGCCGGCATGGCCTTTGAGGCCCTGAACAATGCCGGCGTTCATGACGATTGCAAACTGCTGGTTGTGCTCAACGACAACGACATGAGCATCAGCCCGCCCGTGGGTGCGCTGAACCGCTACCTGGCGCAGTTGATGAGCGGGCGCTTCTACGCATCGGCCAAGAACGTGGGCAAGCAGGTGCTGAGCGTCGCCCCGCCCTTGCTGGAGCTGGCCAAACGGCTTGAAGCGCATGCCAAAGGCATGGTGGTGCCGGCCACGCTGTTTGAAAACTTTGGGTTCAACTACATCGGGCCGATTGACGGCCATGATCTGGAGTCGCTCATTCCGACGCTGGAAAACATCCGGCACCTCAAAGGTCCGCAGTTCCTGCATGTGGTCACCAAAAAAGGGCAGGGCTACAAGCTGGCCGAAGTCGATCCCATCGCCTACCACGGCCCCGGCAAATTCGACCCGGCCCTGGGGCTGCAAAAGTCGAGTGTTCCGGCCCGTCAGACCTTTACCCAGGTGTTTGGAAGCTGGCTCTGCGACATGGCCGAGCAGGACAAGCGCCTGGTCGGTATCACCCCGGCCATGCGTGAAGGCTCCGGCATGGTGGAGTTTCACAAACGCTTTCCCGACCGCTACCACGACGTCGGCATTGCGGAGCAGCACGCGGTGACTTTTGCCGCCGGCATGGCCTGTGAAGGCCTCAAGCCGGTGGTGGCAATTTACTCGACGTTTCTGCAGCGCGGCTATGACCAGCTGATCCATGACGTGGCTCTGCAAAACCTGCCGGTGGTGTTCGCGCTCGACCGCGCCGGGCTGGTGGGCGCCGATGGCGCCACGCATGCCGGCGCTTACGACATTGCTTTTTTGCGCTGCATTCCGAACATGAGCATCGCCTGCCCCGCCGACGAGAACGAGTGCCGCAAGCTGTTGACGTCGGCCTATGAGCAGGACCACCCGGTGGCCGTGCGTTACCCGCGTGGCGCCGGCGCGGGCGTGGTACCTGAACCGGGTTTGCAGTCGCTGCCCTGGGGTAAGGGCGAGATCCGGCGCGAGGGTGCGGGCGTGGCGATCCTTGCTTTCGGCACGCTGCTGTACCCGGCGCTGCAGGCCGCTGAAAAGCTCGGCTGCACCGTGGTCAACATGCGCTGGGCCAAGCCGCTTGACGTCGAGCTGCTGATGCGCATGGCCGCCACGCACGAGGCGCTGGTCACGCTGGAAGAGGGCGCCATCATGGGCGGCGCCGGCAGCGCGGTGACCGAGGTGCTTCATGCGGCTGGGATCGTCAAGCCCGTGCTTCAACTCGGGCTGAGTGACGAATTCATCGAGCATGGCGACCCTGCCAAGCTGCTGGCCTTGCAAGGCCTGGATGCCGCCGGTATTGAAGCGGCCATCAACGCGCGCTTCGGCGCCCTGCTCCGGGCCGAAAAGCCAGCCAAGCTGGCGCTCAAGTCTGTGGCCTGAACGGGCTCGCAGGGGCGCCCGGACCCTTGACAAACCTGGCACGACGCGCAGCCGCTCGCAGGGGCTGACGGAGGAACACCGTCGTCGACGTGACATCCGGAGACAAAGGCGCGGCTTTGCGCTGTTTTTTCGCGCCTCTACGGGTAAGAACCGGGGTTGGGCGTCATGTCATGCTGACAAAATACGGCAGTTCGATCTGATTGTTACAAGCTGTGAAGCGCAGGCCCGCAGTTGCGTTTGTCAGGCGGATCGCCCGTAAAACTTTACAACTCTCCAGGAGTCCGTTCATGGATCGTCGCTTACTCATCAAAAATGCTGGCCTCGCTGGTGTGCTCGCTGCGGGCGTTGCGCCGGCAGTGCACGCGCAGACGGCCATTCGCTGGCGCCTCGCGTCGAGCTTTCCCAAATCGCTCGACACCATTTATGGTGCCGCAGAAACCTTCTCCAAGGCCGTCAAGGCCATGTCGGGTGGCAAGTTCGAGATCTCGGTGCACGCAGCGGGCGAGTTGATGCCGGCCTTTGGCGTGGTCGATGGTGTTCAGCAGGGCTCCATCGAATGCGCGCACACCGCGCCTTACTACTTTTTTGGCAAGGACGAAACCTTTGCGCTGGGCTGCGCCATTCCGTTCGGCCTGAACAGCCGGCAAATGACCGCCTGGATGTACGAGGGCAACGGCATGAAGCTGATGCGCGAGTTTTACGCCAAGTTCAACATCGTCAACTTCCCGGGCGGCAACACCGGCGCGCAGATGGGCGGCTGGTACAGGAAAGAAATCAAGTCGCTTGCCGACATGAAGGGTCTGAAAATCCGCATCGGCGGCTTCGGTGGCAAGGTCATCGAGCGCATTGGCGGCGTGCCGCAAAACATTCCAGGCGGCGAGATTTACCAGGCGCTGGAAAAAGGCACCATCGACGCCGCCGAGTGGGTCGGTCCGTACGACGACCAAAAGCTGGGCTTCAACAAAGTGGCGCCCAACTATTACTACCCCGGCTGGTGGGAGGGCGGTCCCGAACTCGACTTCTTCATCAACAACAAGGCCTTCGAGGCGCTGTCGCCAGAAAACAAGGCCATTGTCGAGGCCGCTGCTGCGCAGGCGCACTCGGACATGCAGGCGAAATACGATGCCCGTAACCCGGGCGCGCTGAAGCAGCTGGTGGGGGCCGGCACCAAGCTGCACCCTTTCCCGAAAGACGTGATGAATGCGGCGTTCAAGGCGGCGATGGGGCTCTACGAAGAGCTCAACGCCAAAAACGAGAACTGGCGCAAGGTCTATGCAGACTACTCCAAATTCCGTGCCGAGCAGAACCTCTGGTTCCGCTTCACTGAAGCGACCTTCGACCGCTTCATGCAGGAGCAGAAGCTCTAGTACTGCAACCCGAAAATATCGAAATATGAAAGCGGCGTGTCTTCGCACCCATGGCGGCGTTGCAACCCTTGCGAAGGCGCACAGCCTTCGCTGCGGCTTGCGCCTTGCCCTGAGCACGAATCCTTCGCTTTCACTATGTTTCGCTACTTCCAGGTTGCAATACTAGGCAGGTCGAATCCAACCCCTCAAAAGCCGCATTTCGATGCGGCTTTTTTTTTGGATATGAATCCCGGGAGGAAGGCATGAGCCTGATGCGCAGGCCTATGCTCAAATATAATTTTCGGCATCCGCGGGTTGCCTGGTCCGCCCGGACCCACGGCGTCGAAATCCCGGCCACAGCGGAATATTTTTCATCACCTTCACCTGGAGATCACATGGATCGTCGCTCACTCATGAAACACGCCGGTATTGCCGGCGTACTTGCTGCTGGCATCGCGCCGGCCGTGCATGCCCAGGCAGCCATTCGCTGGCGGCTGGCTTCCAGCTTTCCGAAGCCTCTTGACACCATCTACGGCGGCGCCGAGGTATTCGCCAAAAAGGTCAGTGACATGACGGCCGGCAAGTTCCAGATCAGTGTCCATGCCGGCGGTGAACTGATGCCGCCTTTCGGTGTCGTCGATGGCGTGCAGCAAGGTTCGGTGGAAATGTGCCATACCGTTCCGTACTATTACTTTGGCAAGAACGAGGCCTTTGCCATTGGTGCGGCTATTCCTTTCGGCATGAACTCGCGCCAGATGTCCGCCTGGATGTACGAGGGCAACGGCCGCAAGCTGATGAATGAGTTTTATGCCAAATACAACATGGTGAGTTTTCCAGGCGGAAACACCGGCACCCAGATGGGGGGCTGGTTCCGAAAGGAAATCAAGACGGTGGCCGACCTGAAAGGCCTGAAATTCCGTATTGGTGGCTTTGCCGGCAAGGTGGTGGAACGTCTGGGCGTGGTGCCGCAGAATTTGCCCGGCGGCGAAATTTACCAGGCGCTTGAAAAAGGCACGCTGGACGCTGCCGAATGGGTCGGCCCGTACGATGACCAGAAGCTCGGTTTCAACAAGGTCGCGCCCTTTTACTACTACCCCGGATGGTGGGAGGGCGGCCCTGAAGTTGACTTTTTCGTCAACGACAAGGCACTTGCCGCACTGCCGGCCGAATACCGCGCCATCATTGAAACAGCCGCATCGCATGCCCACATCGACATGCAGGCCAAGTACGACGCGCGCAATCCGACGGCGCTCAAGCAGCTGGTTGGCGCCAAAACCAAGATCCTGCCGTTCCCCAAGCCGGTGCTGGACGCCTCGTTCAAGGCCTCGATGGAACTCTACGCCGAGCTTTCCGAAAAAAATCCGGACTGGAAGAAAATTTACACGGACTACCGGGCTTTTCAGAAAGACCAGATTCTCTGGTTCCGGTTTGCCGAGTCGCGTTT
>NCGI01000105.1 GCA_002256925.1 Polaromonas sp. 28-63-22 | reverse complement strand
CAACGACCCTGGCGCACCCGCTGCGCCCCTATCCGAGGAGGTTATGGAAAAACGCGTCTTGTTCCGCTCGCCGTGGCTGCCATGGCTGCTGCTGGCACCGCAGGTGATCGTCATCAGCGTGTTTTTCTTCTGGCCGGCCGCACAGGCACTGCTGCAGTCGTTTCAGGTGCAGGACGCCTTCGGCACCTCCACCGAATGGGTCGGTCTGGCCAATTTTCAAACCCTGTTCAACGACCCGACCTACCTCGCCTCCTTCAAGACGACGGCCATTTTTTCGCTGCTGGTGGCCGGACTCGGCATCAGCCTGTCGCTCGGTCTGGCGATCTTTGCCGACCGCATCATCAAGGGCGCGCTTTTCTACAAGACCTTTCTGGTCGTCCCCTACGCGGTGGCACCGGCCGTGGCCGGCGTGCTGTGGGTCTTCATGTTCTCGCCGTCGCTGGGCGTGGTGGCCTACGCGCTGGGGAAAGTCGGCATCAACTGGAACCACCTGCTCGACGGCGACCACGCCATGCTGCTGATCGTGATGGCGTCGGTCTGGAAACAGCTCTCCTACAACTTCCTGTTTTTTCTGGCGGGCCTGCAGTCGATTCCCAAATCACTGATCGAAGCTGCCGCGATTGACGGTGCCGGGCCGTGGCGGCGCTTCTGGAGCATCCAGTTTCCGCTGCTCTCGCCGACCACGTTTTTTCTGCTGGTGATCAACATGGTGTATGCGTTCTTCGACACCTTTGCCATCGTGGATGCGACCACGCACGGCGGTCCGGGGCAGGAAACCTCGATCCTCGTTTACAAGGTGTACTACGACGGCTTCAAGGCGATGGACCTCGGCGGCTCGGCAGCGCAGTCGGTGGTGCTGATGGCCATCGTGATCGTGCTGACGGTGCTGCAATTCCGTTATGTCGAGAAGAAGGTGAATTACTGATGGTTGAGCGAAGTCCCTTCCTCCGATTGCTGGCCCACGCGGTGATGATCCTCGGCGTGCTGATCGTCGCCTTCCCCCTGTACCTCGCGTTTGTGGCCTCGACCCACACCGCGCAAGAGATCGTGCAGGCGCCGATGCCACTTTTGCCCGGCAGCCACCTGTGGGAAACCTACACCCAAGCCTTGCTGGGTGGCGGCAGCGGGGCGGGCTCGACCGCGCCGGTCGCCCGCATGATGTGGGTCAGCCTGGTCACGGCGCTGGTCATTACCTTCGGCAAGATCGCGATTTCGCTGCTGTCGGCGTTTGCCATCGTGTACTTCCGGTTTCCGTTCAAGGGCTTCTTTTTCTGGGCGATTTTTGTCACGCTGATGCTGCCGGTCGAGGTGCGGATCGGCCCGACCTACCAGGTGGTGTCAGACCTGGGCATGCTCAACAGCTACGCCGGCCTGACGATTCCGCTGATCGCGTCGGCCACCGCCACCTTTTTATTCCGGCAGTTCTTTTTGACCGTGCCCGACGAACTGGTCGAGGCCGCGCGCATGGACGGGGCGGGGCCGATGCGGTTTTTCAGGGACATCCTGCTGCCGCTGTCGAAAACCTCGATCGCCGCGCTGTTCGTGATCCAGTTCATTTATGGCTGGAACCAGTACCTGTGGCCGCTGCTGGCCACCACCACCGAGGACATGTACCCGGTGGTGATCGGCATCAAACGCATGATTGCCGGCGGCGATTCGCAAAACGAATGGAACGTCGTCATGGCCACCGCGATTTTGGCCATGCTGCCGCCTGCGTTTGTGGTCGTGCTGATGCAGAAATGGTTTGTCAAAGGTCTTGTTGATACTGAAAAATAGAATCGAGCTCGGATGGGAAGAATTTAAAACCTTTACCGCAGAGGCGCAGAGAACGCAGAGGGCCGCAGAGATCACAAAATCCTATTCGATTACCTCTGACTTGATTCCTCTGCGTTCTCTGCGCCTCTGCGGTGAATGCCTTCTGATTTTCCGGACACTTCAATAGATGAGTTATGGCCTCGATTACTTTCAAAAACATCATCAAACGCTACGGCAGCGGCAAGCACGCGGTGCAGGTGCTGCACGGCGTCACTGCGGAGATTGCCGACCACGAGTTCATCGTCATCGTCGGGCCGTCGGGCTGTGGCAAATCGACGCTGCTGCGCATGGTGGCGGGCCTGGAAGAAGTCAGTGACGGGCAGATCTCGATTGGCGGCAAGGTCGTCAACGACCTGGAACCGGCCGAGCGCGACATTGCCATGGTGTTTCAGAACTACGCGCTGTACCCGCACATGAGTGTGTTCGACAACATGGCCTATGGCCTGAAGATCGCCAAGGTGCCGAAAGACGAGATCAAAACCCGCGTTGACAAGGCCGCCAGGATTCTCGAACTGGGCCATCTGCTCGACCGCAAGCCGCGCGCGCTCTCCGGCGGGCAGCGCCAGCGCGTGGCGATGGGCCGCGCCATCGTGCGCCAGCCGCAGGTGTTTCTGTTCGACGAGCCGCTCTCCAACCTCGACGCCAAGCTGCGCGTGCAGACGCGGCTTGAAATCCAGAAGCTGCACCGTGAACTGGGCATCACGTCGCTGTTCGTCACGCACGACCAGGTCGAAGCCATGACGCTGGCGCAGCGCATGATGGTGATGAACGCTGGCCGCATGGAACAGTTCGGCACACCCGAGGAGGTGTACAACCGGCCCGCCACCACGTTTGTGGCCAGCTTCATGGGTTCGCCGCCGATGAACCTGCTCAAACACGCACCCAACAGTCATTTCGGCGGCCCACCCGAAGCCACCCTGGGCATCCGGCCCGAACACCTGCAAATCGGGCCTGACACAGCGGGAAGCTGGGCGGTGCAGGTGGACACCATTGAAATGCTGGGCGCCGAGCGGCTGATTTATTGCCGCATGGGCGAGGAATTTCTGATTGTGCGGGCCGACGAAAGCCTGTCGTCACCGCCCGCGCTCGGCTCGACGATTCACCTCGCGCCGCGCCCTGACCGGCTGCACTGGTTCGATGCAGACACCGGACATCGTCTGACATGAATAGCAGCGACAAGGCGCCCCGGGCAAATTCGGCCTCTTCAGCTGGGGAGCACGCGTCGACAGGCTCAGGGCGATCGGGGAAGATGGGGAGCGCGGAGACTCGCTCTTCACCAGCAGGGGCCGCGGAACCGGCTTCGCCGGGCCGCAGGCGCAGGACCCCCGAGGGACTGGAGCCTGCGGCTCCAAACCTGCTTGCGCAGGTTTGGACAGGCGACAGAGGCGAAGCGTCTCGCGAGCTGCGGCCTGCAAGGCCTCGCGAAGCACACGCAGTGGCGAGCGTGGGGGTACCAGCCTCTTGGCCCTACCCCCGCTGGATCGCCCATCGCGGCGCTGGAAAACTGGCCCCTGAAAACACGCTGGCGGCCTTCCGGCTCGGCGCCAGCCACGGCTACCGCATGTTTGAGTGCGACGTCAAACTGAGCGCTGACGGCGTGCCATTTTTGCTGCACGACGCCACACTGGACCGCACCACCAGCGGCCACGGCGTGGCAGACCAGCAGAGCTGGGAAACCCTTTCTGCGCTCGACGCCGGAAGCTGGCACTCCGCAGCGTTTGCCGGCGAACCGCTGCCGTCGCTGGAGGCTGTGGCCCGGTACTGCCTGGCGCACGGCTACCTGCTCAACATCGAGATCAAGCCCACGCCGGGCGCTGAAGCCGTCACAGGTGCGGCAGTGGCCGATGCGGCGGCCCGACTGTGGCCGCCCACCGCCGTGCCGCCACTGCTCACGTCTTTTTCGCCCGAGGCCCTGGAAGCTGCGCAAGCCGCCCAGCCAAAACTGCCGCGCGGCCTGCTGCTGGAGGGCCTGTGGGCCGGCTGGCTGGAAACCGGGCTGCGGCTTGGTTGCGTGGCGATTGTCTGCAAGCACACGCTGTGGGACAGCGCCAGCGTGTTGCAGGCCCGCAGCGCGGGCTTTCGTGCCCTGAGCTATACCGTCAATGATGCAGCCGAGGCGCGCCGGCTGCTGGATTTAGGCACCGACGGCGTCATCACCGACCGGGTTGATCTCTTCGCGCCTGAGCGCTGAATCGGCCGCTCAGGCTTTCCAGCCGCGCAGCAGCACCCATTGGCAGAGCGCCGCGCCGAGCACCAGGGCGGCGTAGGTAAGCATTTTTCCGTCACGGCCGAAAATGACCAGCCCGGCCACCAGGATGACCACGCCCGCTACAAAAATAATAGCTGCTTGCGCCCACCATACTTGGCCTGCAGCCCTTCTTGGCTTGAATAATCCGAACGACAGACGGGTCAGCAACACCAGCAACAAGGCCACCACGGCCGCTGGCGCGATGAAATTGAGCAGGTGGTTGATCAGCAGGTAGGCGGTCATGGCGGGATGAGGAGAGGCCTGAAAAGGAGCCGCGCACGGCTAATTACGGAAGTTTATGACCGGCTTAGCGCTTCAATTTTATAATCAGGCCATGTCAGTCTGGACCCTGGGGCTCAACCACACTACCGCACCGCTCGATTTGCGCGGCCGGTTTGCCTACGCCCTGGACCAGATCGAGCCCACGCTGCGCAGCCTGCGCGACTCCGTGGTGCGCCCACCCGAGGCGACCCTGCTGTCAACCTGCAACCGCACCGAGATCTACTGCGCCGGCGGCAATGGCGACGTGGAGCACACGCTGGCCTGGCTGGCGCAAAGCGGCGGCGTGTCCACGGCGCTGCTGCGTTCGCACGCCTACGCCCTGCGCGGCGACCAGGCGGCCCGCCACGCGTTCCGGGTCGCCAGCGGACTCGATTCCATGGTGCTGGGCGAGCCGCAGATTCTGGGCCAGATGAAAGACGCCGTGCGCGCCGCCGAGGACGCGGGCGCCATGGGCACCACGCTGCACCAGTTGTTCCAGCGTTCGTTTGCCGTCGCCAAGGAAGTGCGCAGCAGCACCGAAATCGGCGCCCACAGCATCAGCATGGCGGCAGCTTCCGTGCGTCTGGCGAGTCAGCTTTTTGAAAACCTCGGCGACATCAAGATCCTGTTTGTGGGCGCCGGTGAAATGATTGAGCTGGCCGCCACCCACTTCGCGGCCAAAAAACCAAGGTCGATGGTCATTGCTAACCGCACCATGGCCCGGGGTGAAAAACTCGCCAGCCGCTTCGGCGCCGAGGTGATGCCGCTGGCCGACCTGCCGGAGCGGCTGCACGAGTTCGACGCGGTCATCAGCTGCACGGCAAGCATCCTGCCGATCATCGGGCTGGGCGCGGTGGAGCGAGCCGTCAGGCTGCGCCGCCGCCGGCCGGTCTTCATGGTCGACCTGGCCGTGCCCCGCGACATCGAGCCTGAAGTCAAGGCTTTGCCCGACATTTATCTCTACACCGTCGATGACCTGGCGCAGGTCGTGCAAAGCGGCAAGGACAGCCGGCAGGCCGCCGTGGCGCAGGCCGAGGTCATCATCGACACCGGCGTGCAGAACTTCATGCAGTGGCTGGCGCAGCGCAGTACGGTGCCGCTGATCCAGCAGCTCAACGCGCAGACCGACGAATGGCGCGCCCTGGAAATCGCACGCGCCAAAAAACTGCTGGCCCGGGGCGAGCCGATCGATGCCGTACTGGAGGCCCTGAGCCGTGGGCTGACACAAAAAATGCTGCATGGCGCGATGGCCGAGTTGCACGCCGGCGACGCCAGCCACCGCGAGGCCACGGCCAAGACCGTCACGAGGCTTTTTTTGCGCGGTCAGGGCGCTGCGGACCCCAACACGCCCGACGGGAACAAAGAGCGTTAGCGCCGACCCCTGGCTGCCTGAAAAGTACAAGGACGGGCAGCCTTCACCGCAGAGGCACAGAGAACGCAGAGGTCCGCAGAGAACAATAATAATTTTCTCTTTTCCTCTGAATTGATTTCTCTGCGTGCTCTACGCCTCTGCGGTGAATCCCCCGCACCCTTCCCTCCCCTTTTTTCGCTGTTTCCCCCGTTCCTCTTCGCGCGCCATGAAACCCTTTCTTCGCCAAACGCTTGACCGCCAGCTTCTGCGGCTGCACGAGCTCGATTCCCTGTTGTCGGCCACCGATGTGGTGAGTGACCTGTCGCGCTTTCGCGCCCTGACGCGCGAGCATGCCGAGGCCAGCGTGGTGGCGCTGCAATACACGCAGCTCACCAGCCGCGAGGCCGATCTGGCCAGCGCGCAAAGCATGCTGGCCGAAAGCAGGGACGACCCCGACATGGCTGCCATGGCCGAAGAGGAAATAGCGGCCGCCAAGGCCGACATCGTCCGGCTCGACGAAGCGTTGCAACTCACGCTGATTCCCAAGGACCCGGACGACCGGCGCGCGGCGTTCATCGAGATACGCGCTGGCACCGGCGGCGACGAATCAGCGCTTTTTGCGGGTGACCTGTGTCGCATGTACACCCGTTTTGCCGAGCGACAGGGCTGGCAGATTGAAATCATCAGCGAATCGGCCAGCGAGCTGGGCGGCTACAAGGAGGTCGTGCTGCGCATCGACGGGCCGCTGGACGCGAGCGGCGTGGGCGTGTATGGCAAGCTGCGTTTCGAGTCCGGCGGCCACCGCGTGCAGCGCGTGCCGGCCACCGAAACCCAGGGCCGCATCCACACCAGCGCGTGTACCGTGGCGGTGCTGCCCGAGCCCGATGAAACCGTGGCGATCCAGATCAATCCGGCCGACCTGCGCATCGACACCTACCGCGCCAGCGGTGCGGGCGGCCAGCACATCAACAAGACCGATTCGGCCGTTCGCATCACGCACCTGCCCACCGGCATCGTCGCCGAATGCCAGGAAGGCCGCAGCCAGCACGGCAACAAGGCGCAGGCGCTCAAGGTGCTGACCGCGCGCATCCATGAAAAAGACCGCTCGGAGCGCGCCGCCAAAGACGCGGCCACGCGCAAGGGCCTGATCGGCAGCGGCGACCGCTCCGACCGCATCCGCACCTACAACTTCCCGCAGGGCCGGCTGACCGACCACCGCATCAACCTGACGCTGTACAAGCTGGCGCTGATCATGGAAGGCGATCTGGGCGACGTCGTCACGGCGCTGCAGGTGGCGCGCGGCGCCGAACAACTGGCCGAGCTGGAAACAGCCAACAGCGGGCTATGAGTGCCTCCAAGCCTACTTTCACAAGCAAAAAAGGCCTGTAGCCCAATCATTATGTGCGCCAGCAGCTATGCTTTTTATAGCGACCTGAAGGTCGCCCGGTGAGCCCGCACACCTGCGCCCAGGCGCTGGCTGCGGCGCAAGCCCTGGGGCTGGCGCGGCTCGATGCGCAGTGGCTGCTGCTGCACGCCATGGGCAAGCCGGTCGAGGCAAGGGCCTGGTTGCTGGCGCACGACACGGACGCGCTGGACGACGCGGTGGCCGGGCGGTTCGAAAGTCTGGCCGGGCGCCGCGCTGGTGGTGAGCCGCTGGCCTACATCGTCGGCAGCAAGGCGTTTTTTGGCCTGAACCTGCAGGTGGACCCGCGTGTGCTGATTCCCCGGCCTGACACGGAAACGCTGGTGAATTGGTCGCTGGAGGTGCTGCTGTCGATACCCGAACCCACGGTGGTGGAGGTTCTTGACCTGGGCACCGGCAGCGGCGCCATTGCGCTGGCGCTCGCGCACAGCCTGAAGGCCCAGAGCCGGCCAGCGCGCGTCACGGCCGTCGATGCAAGCGCCGGCGC
>NCGI01000534.1 GCA_002256925.1 Polaromonas sp. 28-63-22 | reverse complement strand
GAGGTAGCCGTCCGCGTCACGCCGCGCCAGGTCGCCGGTGCGGCACCAGTCGCCGGTGAACTTGGCCTGGGTCGCGGCGTCTTTCTTCCAGTAGCCCAGAAAGAAGATCGGATCCGGGTCGCCGTGCAGATCGAAGCGATTCACCGCCACGTCGCCCGACACGCCCACCGCGCATTCCTTGCCGTCGTCGTCGATCACGGCGACCCGATGCCCTGGATCACCGACCGCTTCGCCTGCGCTCATCAGGCCTTCGAGCTTCAGGGCGAAATGGTCGCGCGGCCGGGGGTAGGCTTTCATCATGGCCTTGAGCGCGGTGGGGAACAAAAACGTGTGGGTCACGCCATGCTGCTGCATCAACGTGAAGGCGAGTTCGGGCGTGAAACGGCCGTTAAACGCCACGATGGGGCGGCCGAAATACAGCGTCGGCAGCAAGGCGTCCATCAAGCCGCCGGTCCAGGCCCAGTCTGCGGGGCTCCAGAACACTGACGTGTTCTGGAGCCCCTTGCTGGGCCTTGCCCCTGATGGGCTCGCCCCCACCCCGGCCCTCCCCCGCACGGGGGAGGGAGTGGCAGGCTCGGGATACGGGTCAAACCCGAACCAGTTCTGGCTGCAGACAAAGCCGGGCAGGTTGCCGATCAGCGCGCGGTGCGCCAGCAGGGCGCCCTTGGGCGGGCCGGTGGTGCCGCTGGTGTAGATCAGGATCGCCGCGTCATCGGCCCGGGTTTGAACCGGGGGAAAAGCCGTTTGGTGCGCGGCCACGGCGCTTTCGTAGGCCACGTCGCCACCGGCAACGCCCACGGCCAGCACCTTGCGCAGCGCCGGGCATTCGGCGCGAACGGCCTGCACGCTGGCGATGCTGCTGTCGTCGCAGACCGCCACCACCGCCTCGCTGTCGTGCAGGCGGTACTGGAGCGCCTCGGGCCCGAACAACATTGACAAGGGCATCGCCACCGCACCCATCTGAAACACCGCCATGTAGGCCACGGCGGTTGCGATGTTGAAGTGTTCATCCACCTGCCAGCGAAAGCCCTGATGCATGGCGGCGTAATGGTCATGCTGCCCGGCGGCTGTGCCTTGCCGCCTGGCGGCGGACCTGTCCCTGTTCTGACTGCGTTTCAAGCTGTCTCTCCTTATCATCGTGCCAATGTACAAAGAAAAAAGAATTTCACGCAGCGAGTTTGTCCCGATACGCGGTCTCAACTACCACGTTCAGATCTGGGATAGCCGTGAACCCGACGCCACGGCCGCCAGCGCCGGGCCGCCCCAAGCAAGGCCAGCCCCTCTTTTCGGACAAAGGGGCAGCGAACCACCGGAGGCACACGCAGTGGGGAGCGTGGGGGTACCTTTGATTCTGGTGCACGGCTGGATGGACGTCGCGGCGTCTTACCAGTTCATGGTGGACGCTTTCTCCAGCGCGTTTGCCGAGGGCCGCACCATCATCGCGCCGGACTGGCGCGGCTTCGGTCAGACCGCCTCCCCACGGCCCGGCCGCCATGCCGACAGCTATTGGTTCCCCGACTACCTGGCAGACCTCGATTTTCTGCTCGACCACTATTTCAGTGGGCAGGCCATTGACCTGGTCGGCCACAGCATGGGCGGCAATGTCGCCATGATGTATGCGGGCGTGCGGCCTGAACGCGTTCGCAAGCTCGTCAATCTGGAAGGCTTTGGCCTGGCCGCCACCCAGCCCGCCCAGGCACCTGCCCGGTATGCCAAATGGATGGACGAGCTGAAAAGCCTGCAGCGCGGCGAGCTGGATCTGAAGCCCTACGACGATGTCAGCGGCGTGGCGCGCCGGCTGATGAAAACCAACCCGCGCCTGACGCCAGACAAGGCGAACTGGCTGGCGAGCCACTGGTCAAGCCCCGA
>NCGI01000104.1 GCA_002256925.1 Polaromonas sp. 28-63-22 | reverse complement strand
TCCGGGCTGATTTCCAACATCTTCGACAGCTACGAGCCGCACAAGGGCGACATCGGCGGCCGCAAGAACGGCGTGCTGATTTCCATGGACGCGGGTGAAATTTTCACCTACGCCCTGGGTAAGCTCGACGACCGTGGCCGCATGTTCGTCAAGGCCAACGATCCCGTGTACGAAGGCATGATCGTGGGCATCCACAGCCGTGACAACGACCTCGTTGTCAACGCCACGCGCACCAAGCAGTTGACCAACTTCCGCGTTTCGGGCAAGGAAGACGCGATCAAGATCACGCCGCCGATTGATGCCACGCTGGAATACGCCGTCGAATTCATTGAAGACGACGAACTGGTCGAAATCACGCCAAAGTCGATTCGCCTGCGCAAGCGTCACCTGACCGAAAGCGAGCGCAAGCGCGCTGGAAGGTAGCCCCCACGGTCGCGCACTGCGTGTCGCTCCCTGCCCCCCGAGGGGGCCGCTGCGCCTGCGGCCCGGCTAAGCCGGTTCCGCGGCCCCTGCTGGCTTGGAAGTCAGGGCTGGCGACGGCCCGGGTTTATCTCTGACGACTGGCCGCTGCGCTTTTGCTCCAGCGGCCTTTTATTTTGTGCCGTGTTAGCCTGAAACCTGTCCTTGCTGTTCATGAAACTCACCCATTCCAGAGCCATCACGCTGATGGTTCTTGTCACGCTGATGTGGTCCATCGCTGGCGTCCTGACACGCCATCTGGAAGCGGCACGCAGCTTTGAAGTGACTTTCTGGCGAAGTTTCTTTACCGCCGTCGCCTTGCTGGTGATCCTTCCGTTCTTTCAGGGGCGTGCGGTTTTTTCCACGATCCGCGCGGGTGGTACGCCGCTCTGGGTATCAGGCGTTTGCTGGAGCGTGATGTTTACCGCGTTCATGGTCGCGCTGACGCTCACCACGGTGGCTAACGTCCTCGTGACGCTGGCGCTGGGTCCGTTCATGACAGCGCTGGTCGCCCGGGTATTCATCGGCAACCGGATTGCGCTGCGCACCTGGCTGGCCATCGCGGCCGCAGGCGCCGGCATTGCATGGATGTATGGTGGGCAGCTTGATTTCCGGAGTCAGCTCAACGGAACGCTCGTGGCCCTGCTGGTGCCGATAGCCGCTGCCATCAACTGGACCGTGGTGCAACACAGCCGCTCGCATGGCAAGCGAATCGATCTGGTGCCTGCCGTGCTGGTCGGGGCCGTCATTTCTTCCCTCGTGACCTTGCCGCTGTCGTTTCCCATGCTCGCGACACCGCGCGATATAGGTCTGCTGGCGATTCTTGGCGTTTTCCAGCTGGCCATTCCGTGCGTGCTGTCGGTTTTGTGCGCCGGCATTCTCAAGGCACCCGAGATTTCACTGCTGGGGCTGCTGGAAGTCATTTTTGGAATTCTGCTGGCCTGGGTCGGTGCGGGAGAGGTACCCGGGCCCAGCGTTCTCACAGGCGGCGCACTGGTCGTTGGTGCGCTGGTGGTCAATGAACTGATTGGATGGAGACAGCGCGTATGAGCGAGCAAAACACAAACACGGAAAAAATGAGCGAGATCATCACCGAGCGGCGGGGCAACGCTGGCCTGATCACCCTGAACAGGCCCAAAGCGCTCAACGCGCTTTCGCTTGCGATGGTGCGTGAACTGCTGGCCACGCTGCAAGCCTGGCGCGATGACCCCGGCGTACACCGGGTGGCGATTCGCGGCAGCAACAAAACCGGACGGCCCGGAACGCCAGAAGCTCTCTTCGGCGGCTTTTCTGCAGGCGGAGACATTCGCTTTTTCCACCAGGCCATGATGCGCGGCGATCCTGCCCTGGAAGACTTCTTCACCGAGGAATACAAGCTCAACCACCTGATCCACAACTACCCCAAGCCCTACATCGCCTTCATGGACGGTGTGGTGATGGGTGGCGGCATGGGTCTGAGTCAGGGCGCCCATCTCCGCGTGGTCACCGAACACACCAAAATGGCCATGCCCGAAACCAACATCGGCTTGTTCCCCGATGTGGGTGGAGGTTACTTCCTGAGTCGCTGCCAGGGCCATGCTGGCGAATACCTCGCACTGACGGGTGAGGTCATCACGCCCGAGGATGCGCTTGGCTTCGGACTGGCAGATATCAGGCTCCAGGCGGCGCAAATGCCTGTCCTGTGGGAGGCGCTGGCGACCCGCAACTTTACCGACCTTGCGAGCATTCGCAGCTTCATCGCTACAAATTTGATAGCTGACAGCGCAGGTTCTGATTGGGTTGAGGCCGATTTTGATGCTTACTTCTCGCTGCCGACCGTATCCGGGATCGTGCAGGCGCTGGAGTCAACCCGCAGCCCCTGGGCGCGCAAAACCGCGCAGACACTGCGCAAGCGTTCACCGCTCATGCTGCACGTCAGCCTTGAGCAGATACGCCGCGCGCGCCACATGACCCTGGCGGACGAACTGCGCATGGAACGCGACATGATGCACCACTGCTTTCACCGGCCGGGCGGTTTGCCGAGTGAAACCGTCGAGGGCATTCGCGCACTGGTCATCGACAAGGATTTCAAGCCGCATTGGCAGCCGGCGCGCATTGAAGATGTGACGGGCGACATGGTGACCCCGTTTTTTCAAAGCCCATGGCCTGTGGATTCACACCCACTGCGCGACCTTTAGACGGCCAGGGAGAATGAACTGGTCGCAGTCGTCCCGCTGACGCCGCCCCGGCCCCCCTAGCGACTGCGGGACTTCATGGCCCGCTCCACCTCACGCTTGCCTTCACGGTCCTTGATGGTGTCGCGTTTGTCATGTTCGGCCATGCCCTTCGCCAGACCGATTTCACACTTCACCCGGCCTGACTTCCAGTGCATGTTCAGCGGCACCAGCGTGAAGCCTTTTTGCTCGACCTTGCCCATCAGGCGACGAATCTCCTCCCGATGCATCAGAAGCTTGCGGGTGCGTACCGAGTCCGGCCGGACGTGGGTTGATGCCGTGCCCAGCGGATTGATCTGGCAGCCGATGATAAAAAGCTCGCCGTTGCGAATGACGACATAGCCGTCTGTCAGCTGTACTTTGCCTTCGCGCACGGATTTGACTTCCCAGCCCTCCAGCACCATGCCCGCCTCGAAGCGCTCCTCGATGTGGTAATTAAAGCTGGCTTTCTTGTTGTCAGCGATACGCACCGACGCAGCAACCGCCTTGACGCTGGCCTTGGCGGCCTTGATCGCCTTGGTATTGAGCTTCCCTGATGGTGGAGCTACCGGCGGTTTGGCCGGCGGTTTAACGAAATGGGGTTCTTTGGTGGCCATGAAAGGGAAGGTGAGGGCATTTGCTCTTAAGTCCAAGGTCTCATTCAGACTCATACAATTGGACATTGCGCCCAGCCTTTGATTGTATGAAAACTGTCCACAAGTCCGTTTTGATCTGGTACAGCGCAGCAGAAATGTTTGCGCTCGTCACCGATATTCCCCGTTATCCCGAGTTCCTTCCCTGGTGTGACCAGGCGTCGGTGGTCGAGCAGACTGCCGAGGGTATGACTGCCAAGGTCGGTATTTCACTGGCCGGACTGTCGCAAAGCTTCACCACCCGCAACGTTCACGAGAAAGACCGAAAAGTCAGCCTCGAACTGGTCGATGGTCCGTTTTCACGGCTCGACGGGCATTGGAACTTCACCCCGGTCGGCAAGGACAGCGAACGGGCCTGCAAGATCGAGTTCGACCTGCGCTATGACTTCGATAATGCGGCGCTGGCGGCGCTCGTAGGACCGGTGTTTGACAAGATTGCCGGAAGCCTGGTCGATGCTTTCGTCAAACGGGCCAGTCAGGTCTATGGCGAGGCCTGAAAGCGCAAACCACCTTCAGGTTGAGGTGGTTTACGCGCCGGCTCCCCGACAGGTGTACACCCGTACGCTTGAGCTCGACCCCGGCGCCACGCTGCACGAGGCGGTGATGGCGAGCGTCATGCAGGATTTTCCGGAACTGCGTTCAGACCAACTTAGGACGGGGATCTGGGGCAAAGAGGCCAGCCCCGGGCAACTGCTGCGGCATCACGACCGGATTGAGATTTATCGGGCGCTGCGGGTTGATCCGAAGATTGCGCGCCGTGAGCGTTTTCGTACACAGGGCGCCAAAACCGCTGGTTTATTCGCGAAGACGCGGGTCGGTGGCAAGGCCGGCTACTAAGAACATATCCGGCAACAGGAACAAGCCACCGCGTTGACGCTTACCTGCAGTTCGTATCCGCAAGGCCCTGGGCACGTTTTTTTTCCTCAGCACGCCTGCTGTCGCCCATCACTTCACGTTCACCGCTGGCATTGGTCTCTGCAATCCTGACGCCCGAGTCCAGTGTCGTCAGATAACGTTTGGCGGTATTGCAGTTCTCAGCTTTGGCGGCTGCGACTTTCTCGTCCTCGGCTTTTTTCTTCGCAGCTTCTTCCGCCTCAGCCTGCTTCTTTTTGGCTTCCAGCTGCGCGTCCTTGCCCGAGAGCTTGGGCGCGCCAGGCTTCAGCGGCGCGGACGCTGTCGCGGCCGGGCTTGACCCGACCGTCTCGCTCACCGGCGCGACAGCCACCGAACCACGATTGCCGGGACGCTTCAAAATGTCTTTTTCCCGGATGTCCGACGGTGGTGAACGATCACTGAACACCTTGCGTCCGTCCTTGTCGATCCACTGCCACTGGGCCAGCGCGCTCAGGGCAAAGGAAGCTGCGGACAGAGCCAGCACAACGGTTTTGAGAGCAGGTTTGAAGGACATGCAGAAAGTGTACTGCCGGGCAGGAAAAAACAACCCAACAGGCTTCGGCAAAACGGTATTTTTGCCACTCCTTCACATAAAAGCGACTGCTTGGGCGCGCTGGAGACGCCAACCGGCAAGGGTACAATCCGCTTTTTGGAGCTTCCCCTATGCGCCTACTCGGCAAAGCGCTCACCTTCGACGACGTATTGTTGGTGCCAGCGTTCTCCCAGGTCCTGCCCAAGGACACCTCGCTTTCCACCCAGTTTTCCCGCAATATCCGCTTGAATCTGCCGCTGGTTTCGGCCGCGATGGACACCGTCACCGAAGCCAGGCTGGCAATAGCCATTGCGCAGGAGGGCGGCATCGGCATCGTTCACAAGAACCTGACCGCCAAAGAGCAGGCGGCGCAGGTCGCCAAGGTCAAACGTTACGAGTCCGGCGTGCTGCGCGACCCGGTCGTGATCACCCCCACCCACACGGTGCGTCAGGTACTGGCGCTGTCGGAGCAGCTCGGTATTTCAGGCTTTCCGGTCTGCGACGCCGGCAAGGTCGTCGGTATCGTCACCAGCCGTGACCTGCGCTTCGAGACGCGGTACGACGTGCCTGTGAGCGAGATCATGACGCCGCGGGAAAAGCTCGTCACGGTGCAGGAAAGCGAGGGCACCACGCCCGCGCAGGCCAAGGCGCTCCTGAACAAATTCAAGCTTGAGCGCCTGCTGGTGGTGAACCCGGCCTTTGAGCTCAAGGGCATCATCACCGTCAAGGACATCACCAAGCAAACCAGCTTTCCGAATGCCGCACGCGATGCGCATGGCCAGTTGCGCGTGGGCGCGGCGGTCGGCGTGGGCGAGGGTACCGAAGAACGTGTCGAAGCGCTGGTCAAGGCCGGCGTGGACGCCATCGTGGTGGACACTGCGCACGGCCACAGCCACGGCGTGATCGAGCGCGTACGCTGGGTCAAGAAGAACTATCCGCACATTGATGTGATTGGCGGCAATATCGCCACCGGTGCGGCGGCTCTGGCACTGGTCGAGGCCGGCGCCGACGCCGTCAAGGTCGGCATTGGGCCGGGCAGCATCTGCACCACCCGTATCGTGGCAGGTGTTGGCGTGCCGCAGATCATGGCCATTGACAGCGTCGCCACGGCCCTTCGCGGAACCGGCATCCCGCTGATCGGCGATGGCGGTATCCGCTACTCCGGTGACATTGCCAAGGCGCTGGCCGCCGGCGCATCCACCGTGATGATGGGCGGCATGTTTGCAGGCACCGAGGAGGCACCAGGCGAGATCGTGCTGTTTCAGGGCCGAAGCTACAAGAGCTACCGCGGCATGGGCAGCATCGGCGCCATGCAGCAGGGCAGTGCCGACCGCTACTTTCAGGAATCGACCAGTGGCAACCCCAATGCCGACAAACTGGTCCCCGAAGGCATTGAAGGCCGCGTGCCTTACAAAGGCTCCATGGTCAGTATCGTGTACCAGATGGCCGGCGGCATTCGCGCCAGCATGGGGTACTGTGGCTGCGCAACCATCCAGGACATGCAGGACAGGGCCGAATTCGTCGAAATCACCACCGCCGGCATCCGCGAAAGCCATGTCCACGACGTGCAGATCACCAAAGAAGCCCCCAACTACAGGGCTGACTGAGCCGCAACATCCATGAACGGGGCAGCCTGAAAGCTGCCCTTTTTTACTTTTTGACCATGTCACATCAGAAAATTCTCATCCTGGATTTCGGCTCGCAAGTCACGCAGCTGATTGCACGCCGCGTGCGCGAGGCGCATGTGTTTTGCGAAGTTCACCCCTGTGACGTGACAGACGACTGGATTCGCGCGTACGCCAAAGATGGCAATCTCAAAGGCGTCATCCTTTCCGGCAGCCATGCCAGCGTCTACGAGGACACCACCGACAAGGCCCCGGCAGCCGTTTTTGAGCTGGGCGTGCCGGTGCTGGGCATTTGCTACGGCATGCAGGCCATGGCGCACCAGTTGGGCGGCAAGGTTGAAGGCGGGCACATGCGCGAGTTCGGCTTTGCCGACGTTCGCGCGCGAGGGCACACGGCTTTGCTTGAAGGCATCGCCGACTTCACGACCCCTGAGGGCCACGGCATGCTGAACGTCTGGATGAGCCACGGCGACAAGGTGACTGAAATGCCACCCGGCTTCAAGCTGATGGCCAGCACCGACAGCTGCCCGGTCGCGGGCATGGCCGATGAAGCGCGCCGGTTCTACGGTGTGCAGTTTCATCCCGAAGTCACCCACACCCGGCTGGGCGCTGCCATTTTGCAGCGCTTCGTGCTGCAGATTTGCGGCACACGGGCCGACTGGGTCATGGGCGACTACATCACCGAAGCGGTCGAGAAAATCCGCGCCCAGGTCGGCGACGAAGAGGTGATCCTCGGGCTTTCCGGCGGCGTCGATTCGTCGGTGGCCGCCGCGCTCATCCACCGCGCTATTGGCGACCAGTTGACCTGCGTTTTCGTCGATCATGGGCTGCTTCGCCTGAACGAAGGCGATATGGTGATGGATATGTTTGTCGGCAAGCTGCACGCGAAAGTTGTTCGCGTCGATGCGGCCGATCAGTTTCTGGGACATCTGGCGGGCGTGAGCGAACCGGAAGCCAAGCGCAAAATCATCGGCCGCGAGTTTGTAGAAGTGTTTAAGGCTGCAGCGGCTGATTTGACTGCGTCGGGCGCTAGCAAAAACGGAGCGAAGTGGCTGGCGCAGGGCACTATTTACCCGGATGTGATCGAGTCGGGCGGCGCCAAGAACAAGAAGGCTGTCACGATCAAGAGCCACCACAACGTCGGCGGCCTGCCCGAACAGCTCGGTCTGAAACTCCTTGAACCCTTGCGCGAGCTCTTCAAGGATGAGGTCCGTGAGCTGGGAGAGGCGCTGGGGCTTCCGCATGACATGGTT
>NCGI01000533.1 GCA_002256925.1 Polaromonas sp. 28-63-22 | reverse complement strand
TTTGCCCCACACCGTGTAGCCGCCTTCGCCATCGAGCATGTCGCCCGGTTTTAGATCGCGCTTGGCAGTGGCGACGACGTCGGCATTCCAGCAGGTGGCCACACCGGTCGGCTCGCCGCGCAGCGCGACACTGGCAACCGATACGCCCACTTCCAGGCCAATCAGGTGCCAGCGCTTGTAGAGCGTGAAATAACGCCCGCTCGGGTCGGTGTGGGCGTTGTACTCCTCAAAACAGTTCTTGATGTAGTCGGTTTCGGCCTCAACCGTGACCCACACGCCCATGCGAATGTCATAGGGAATTTTTCGGCCATCGGCTTCAAGTGACGAGATGACCTCGACCATACCCTTGCGCTCCAGCACGCCGCCGTCCTGGATCGGCCGCGTCACAAACGGGATGTCCTCGACGCTGGCGGGTGGGTAAAGCAGACCGTTGCCGGGTACGGTCAGCCCGGTCGCATTGGCCACAGCGGTGCATTCGATGGAAGGTTTGGAACCATCGAGAAAGCTGTTGAACATTTTCGGGTTCAGTCCGCCGCGCACCGCCTGTTCGGGCGTGAGGCCGTAGTTGCCCCAGACCGTGTCAGGTGTGGATTCGGAAAAGTGCGGCAGCTTGCCATGGGCAAAGGCCTTCAGGCAATGCTCGACCGCTGCCACCGGGTTGCCGGTGCATTCCACAATGATGTCGATCTGCGGGTGCGTGACGACGGCCTGCCAGTCGTCGGTGATCCAGGTAGCTCCTGTTTTGATAGCTGCTTGCGCAGATTCTGCCTGGGCTAGAGCCGGATTCCACCCTACACGGGCAAGGTTGGTACTTGCGGCATCGGGTGACAGGTCGGCAATCGCGACCAGGTGCACGCCTGGTGTTTTCGGAATCTGCGCCAGGTACATGGAGCCGAATTTTCCGGCGCCGATGAGGCCGATGCGGATGGGTTTATTGTCGGCGGCGCGTTGCTGGAGTTTGGAATAGAGGTTCATTGAGATATCCGTTCGGGCTGAGCTTGTCGAAGCCCAGTCCGCGTGTTGAGAAAACCCTTCGACAAGCTCAGGGCGAACGGGAGGGGCGCTCAGGCTGCCTTGCGTTCAGGCGTGATTTCTTCTATGGACGTTTGCAGCGCACTCGCCGGCACGCCGTCCTTCCACGGCAGATCAACCGGGTAGTCCTTCAGCAGGCAGTCATCGGGCAAACATTCAATCGGCGTGAAATCGCGGTGCGCAATGTACTCGGGGCGTTTGTGGCGGCGGATGTGGTTGCTGACGGCGCACAGGCTCAGGTACACGCTGACCCGGTTGAACGGTGACAGGTTGCTGCCTGACGCGTGCACCAGGCAGGAGTGAAACAAAATCATCGAGCCGGCCGGGCCTTTCGGGCTGACGATGCCGCCTTGTTTGCCGCCGGCGCGCTGCACCAGCTGGCGGATCAGGTCGTTGTCCACCGTCCAGAGCGGGTAGCTGGTGGTCGTCAGGTCATGTTTGGCATCGACCACGCCTTT
>NCGI01000532.1 GCA_002256925.1 Polaromonas sp. 28-63-22 | reverse complement strand
GACCGAGCATCCTCGACCACCAGGGCCTGTGGGCGGCCCTGGACTGGCAGGCGCATGAGTTTGTGCAGTCGGCCGAGCTGTCGCTGCGCTGGCACATGGACGTCGCCGGCGCGGCAGCGCTGCCCGAGCCCGCCGCCATCGGCATTTTTCGCATCTTTCAGGAGATGCTCAGCAACGTGGGCCGTCACGCACAGGCCAGTGACGTGGCCATCGCCATCACGGCAACGGCCAGCGACATCAGCATCAGCGTGCGCGACAACGGCTGCGGCGCCGACGCCAGCGCCTTCGATGCGGCCAATGCCTACGGCGTGATGGGCATGCGCGAACGCGCGCGGCACCTTGGCGGGAGCCTTGATATCTCAAGCCAAAAAGGCCTGGGAACCACGTGTTTACTGCGCATACAGCTATAACTTTCGTAGCGTCACGATGACCCGACCAACCCACCTGACTACCCTGAAGATCCTGATTGGCGACGACCACCGCATCGTGCGCGAGGGCTTGAAGCAGGTGCTGGCCGATGCGCCCGAAATCGAGGTCGTCGCCGAAGCCGAAACCGGGCCGGACATTTTGCAGCGTGTCGATGGCCTCGGTGGCCACGACGGGCTGGATGCCGTGCTGCTGGACATCGCCCTGCCCGGTCGCGACGGCATGGACGTGTTGCAGGCGCTCAAAAAGAACTGGCCCCGGCTTGCGGTGCTGATGCTCAGCACCTACCCCGAAAAGCAGTACGCGGTGCGCTGCATCAAGCTCGGTGCGGCCGGATACCTGAACAAAAGCGCCAACTCCGCCGACGACATGATTGCCGCCGTGCGCAAGGTGGCCACAGGCGGTGTGTATGTGTCCGCCGTGACCGCCGAGGCGCTGGCGGGCGCCATCGCCAAAACGCCTGGCAGCCGCGCCACGGCGGGCGCCGAATCACTGTCGCATCGCGAGCATCAGGTGTTTCGCCTGCTGACGGCCGGCCTGTCTGTGGGCGAAATTGGTGCGCAACTGGGCCTGGTGTCCAACACCGTGAGCACCTACCGCCAGCGCATTCTGGAAAAAACCGGCACCAGGAACGACGTCGAACTGGCCTTGTACGCCGAACGTCACGCCAGAACCGCTGATTTGTAGTCTTGGCCCGGTGCTTGCAAGAGCGGTTTGATCTTCCATCGAAAGGTGCGCGCCATGCTTGACAGCTCTTCCCCTTCGTTCTCGCCCTACGACGCCGACCGCCCGCTGATGCTCAAGTGCAGTTGTGGCCAGGACCACAGCACGGCCGACCACCACGCCGCCGTGACGGCCGACGCTGCAGCCGTCGAGTTGCGCCGCCGCAGCCTGACGAGCGAGTTCGAGGCGTATTCGAACGCGTTCATCGAGGCCACGCTGGTCAAGGCGATCTTTCCGCAGGATGACCTGCGCCGCCGCTTTCTGCGGGCCGTGGGCAAGGGCACTGCGATGGCCGCGATTTCAAGCGTGCTGCCGATGGCCAGCATGCAGGCGCTGGCACAGGACGCCGGCAAGAAAGCCGGCTCGCTGGAAAAGACCAACCTGAAAATCGGCTTCATTCCGATCACCTGCGCGACGCCGCTCATCATGGCCGCGCCACTGGGCTTTTACCAGCAGCAGGGCCTGAACGTCGAGGTGACCAAAACCGCCGGCTGGGCGCTGATCCGCGACAAGATGATCAACAATGAATACGACGCCACGCATTTCCTGTCGCCGATGCCGCTGGCCATTTCGATGGGCCTGGGTTCGAACGCCACGCCGATGAATGTGGCGACGATCCAGAACATCAATGGCCAGGCCATCACCTTGAGCCTCAAGCACAAGAACAACCGCGACCCGAAGAACTGGAAGGGCTTCAAGTTTGCGATTCC
>NCGI01000103.1 GCA_002256925.1 Polaromonas sp. 28-63-22 | reverse complement strand
GCCAGCAGCGACCAGCGCCTGGTGGCCGACATTGAAAAGCTCATCAAGACCAAGATCGAGATCGAGCCGCTTGAGTTCGACGAAGACAAGCCGCGCATCAGCGAACAGGGCCGCATCAACGACGGCCGCCGCATGTACCGGGAGCCTGATGCCCAGGGCGCGCACGATGCCCGTGAAGCCGCCAATGAAACCCGCCCGCCCCGCGAACGCCGCGAGCTGCGCGAACCGCGCGAGCGCCGTGAATACACGCCGCATCGCCAGCCGGCCGCATCGCGCGATCCGTTTTTCGACCAGCCCTACGAATCGACCGCGGCAGCCGACGCGCAGCCGGCCTGGGAGGCTGCGGCCAAAGCCAACCCCGGCAAAAGCGGCGTGTCGGCCAATATCAAGCCGAAGAAAAAAGTCGCAGCGCTGTTCAAAACTGCTGGTTAGTGAGTCGGTAAAAACCTACGAAGGCATGGGCCTGCGTCCGGGTGGCGCAGCGCGCCCCCCGACGTAATCTTGGCGCAATGGTTGTTGCCACGCGCGAACCCCCCTCAAATTTCGGTGCCGGCGTGCTGCTGCGTGTCCAGCGCATCTACCGACCCATCTGGCGAGCCGTCAACCAGTGGATTGACGCCGATGGCATGCGCATGAGCGCGGCCATGTCTTTCTACGGCGTTCTCAGTCTTGCGCCGCTGCTGGTGTTGCTGGTCGCGGTGCTGGGCTGGTGGCTCGACAAAAACTACCTTGAAACCAACCTGATCGGCCAGATCCGCAGCGTGATCGGCCAGCAGGGTGCCCAATTGCTGCAGCAGGCTATTACGAGCGCCCAAAAGCCGTCCGAAGGCGTGGTCGCCTCTGTCGTCGCGTTCGGGCTGCTGCTCTCGGGCGCCACGGGCGTGTTTACCGAGTTGCAGGACGCGTTCGAACGCCTCTGGCGACAGGGCAGCGCCGAGGTGCCGAAACAAAAATGGTGGCGCGGAGCCTCGCTGCGCCTGCGCGGGGTGGCGTACATCCTGGCCTTTGGGTTGCTGCTGCTGATGTCGCTGGCGATCTCCACTTTTTTGAACATGCTCTCGGGGTGGGCCGGCAACTACATCGCCCTTGAGTGGATCGGGTTCGTCATCAACGAAATGGTTTCGTTCAGCATTTCGGTGGCGCTGTTTGTGGCGCTGATGCGCATGAGCAAAGGGCCGAAACCCGGTTTGCGTTACCTGGTGCGTGGTGCTGCGGTCGGTGCGGTGCTTTTTGCGGTTGGCAAGCACCTGATGGCCTATTACCTGTCCACCGCTGCCGCCGTTTCGGCGTATGGCGCGGCGGGCGCGCTGGTCATCATTTTGATGTGGATTTATTTCACCTCGGGCGTGCTGCTGTTTTCTGCCAGCGTGGCGCGCGCCTGGCGCGACCAGTCCTTGTCTCGCAGGGCTATTGATGCGGCCACACCGACTGCATCGACCGCCCCGGCAGGTAAGGTCAAAGGGTCGGCCTGATAGCCGGGCCTTCCGGCGGGGCGCATCGCGCCTTATGCTTCGCTGGCCTTGGTGCACTTCACGCTGATCAGTTCGAACTTACCCTGCGCTGAACCCAGCCGTGCCGCCGTCAGGCAATGGCCCCAGACGCATCCGGTGTCCAGTGGCAGGGTGTTGCTGCGCAGCGGGGAGGTGGACGTGGTGTTGCCACGCGGGTCGCCCCGTTCATTTGCGTCGCTGACCAGCGCCGACCAATGGCCGAACGCAATCGGCGTGCTGCGTGTCGCGCGGTCCGGCACGTCAAACCAGGGCAGGTAGCCCGGCGGGGCGGTGCCGGCCCCCGCATTGCCTTCGAACTCCATGTCGCCATCGGCTGTGCAAAAGCGCAGCCGCGTGAGCGCATTGACGATCACGCGCAGGCGGTCTGCGCCTTCAAGGGCGTCATGCCAGCGGGCGGGTGCATTGCCATACATGCCGGTTAAGAATTCTTTGAGGTTCGGTCCGCGCAGCACGCTTTCCAGTTCTGCCGCCAGGGCCATCGTCTGCGCGAGCGTCCACTGAGGCAACACGCCGGCATGCACCATCAGCCAGCCTTGCCGGTGAAGGGCCATGTTGCGGTGGCGCAGCCAGTCGAGCAGGGCATCCAGGTCGGGCGCCTGCAGCACGTCTTGCAGGGTGTCCCTGCGGCCGGGCTTGCGCACGCCGTGCGCCACCGCCAGCAGGTGCAGGTCGTGGTTGCCCAGCAGGCACTGCGCCGCATCGCCCAGCGCCGTCAGGCTTCGCAGCACGCCCAGCGAATCCGGGCCACGGTTCACCAGGTCGCCCAGCACCACCAGTGCGTCGCGGCTCGGCGAAAAATCAACCGTGTCCAGCAGGCGCTGGAAAGGCTCGTTGCAACCCTGCAGATCGCCAATACAGTAAAGTGACATGGGCGCATTTTGCCCTTGCCTGCCTTTTTTCCTCCTCACCTTACCGTTTGCGATTCATGGATTTTTTGCTGATTGCCTTTCTGACGCTGCTCAACGGGGTCTTCGCCATGTCGGAAATGGCCCTGGCTGCCAGCCGCAAGGCGCGCCTCGTGGCCATGTCCGAGTCGGGCGACAAGGGCGCCGTCGTGGCGCTCGGACTGCTCGACAACCCGACCCAGTTTTTGTCGTCGGTGCAGGTGGGCATCACGTCGATCGGCATGCTCAACGGCATCATCGGTGAAGCGGCCTTCAGCGATGGCCTGTCCAGCTGGATTCAGGGTTTCGGCGCAGCCCCGCGCGCCGCTGACATCACGGCCACCGCGCTGGTCGTGACCGTCATCACCTACATCACCATCGTGTTCGGCGAACTGGTGCCCAAGCGCATCGGGCAGCTCTACCCTGAAACCGTGGCGCGTCTGGTGGCGCGTCCCATGAAGTGGGTGGCCACCGGGGCCAAGCCCTTCGTGCGCCTGCTGTCGTTTAGCACCCACACCGTGCTCAAGCTGCTGCGCGTTGACACGAAAGGCGACCGTGGCGTGACCGAAGAAGAAATTGCCGCCAGCCTGGAAGAAGGCGTGGACGCCGGCCTGATCGAAGAACACGAACACCAGATGGTGCAAAACGTCTTTCTGCTCGACGACCGTTTGCTGACCTCGCTGATGCTGCCGCGTTCGGACATTGAATGGCTTGACGCGTCCGACACCGTGGCCGAGGCCATCGCCAAGGCCGGCGCGACCGGCCACTCGTGGTACCCGGTGTGCAGGGGCAGCCTGGACGATGTGATTGGCGTGGTCAACGTCGCCAAGCTGCTGGCGCTGCGCGGCCACATCGAGCCTGTGCCCGGCTCTGCACCCTCGGCCGAACACGTGCCGGCCACCACCACGCCCACCGTGGCCGACCGTATCGGGGCATATGCCGTCCCGGCTGTTTTTGTGCCTGAAACACTCACCGGCATGGAACTGCTCGAACAGTTCCGCGCGCGTTCGACCCGCATCGTGTTTGTGGTGGACGAATACGGCGTGGTGCAGGGCCTGATGACGCCCATGGACATGCTCGAGGCCATCACCGGCGAACTGCAGCCCGGCGCGCAAATCGACGCATGGGCCACCCGGCGCGAAGACGGTAGCTGGTTGATCGACGGCGTCATGCCCGTGTCAGAACTCAAAGCCAGGCTGGACATTCGCGAACTGCCCGAACAGGAACGCGGCCGCTACAACACCGTGGCCGGCCTGCTGCAAAGCGTCTCAGGGCGTCTGCTGCAAACCGGCGAGCAGGTCGAATGCGCCGGCTGGCGGTTTGAGGTGATTGACCTGGACGGCAAGCGGATTGACAAGGTGCTGGCGAGCGCGGTGGGCGAGACTTTGCTTTAGCTGGCAGGGTCCGTCGAGACTGTTGGTTGCGTGGGGCATGGCACAAACAAAAGAAAAAAGCCGCCAGCCATGACGGCAGGGGGCTTTTTAGTTTGGTGCCGGAGAGATGCCTTCGTGCATCTAACAGGCCATCCTGAGTCATTGATTCGTCAAGGGTCTGCGCGGTGGCGGGGTTGACGAACACCACGCATTTACCGCACGGCCACTTAAGAATGGCACGGTGCAAACGGATTGCGTCACCAGTCGCGCGGGTCGTACGGACGCTCGCCGAAGCGCGTGTCCCATGCCTGCTTGGGCTTCGCAAAGGCCGCGAACTCGATGTGGTGTTGAGGCCCTGCGACCTTACCTTGCACAGACTGAAGCGCACATTCTGGCGCAGGCGGGGGTGACGTTTGATGCCCGGGCCGCGCCCGGTGCGCTGCGCGTGGTTCAGGTTTGAAATAATGTAACTACAAATAAACCTTGCAATCAAAATAAATGTAACTACAATAAAGTATGAATGTGACGTTCGATCCGGCCAAAGATGCCGCGAATCTGGCAAAGCATGGCTTTTCCTTGCTGGACGCCGTGGGCTTTGAATGGGAGGCTGCCGTGGTGTGGCCTGACAAGCGCCGCGACTATGGCGAGCTCCGCATGGTGGCGCTGGGCTATATCGGGTTGCGCATCATGTCCGTGGTATTCGTTGACCGCCCGCCAGAGCAACCTGTGGAGCGCCGCATTATCAGTTTGAGAAAAGCCAACACGCGAGAGGTGAAGCGCTATGCCGAAACTTAAAGCAGGAACCATCCTGCCGACCTCTGCCGAGGATGCCGCCATCACTGCCGCCGCGATTGCCGACCCTGACGCGGTGCCGTTCACGGATGCCGAATGGGCGCAAGTCAAACCACTGGTGCGCCGTGGCCGCCCGCTGGGCAGCGGCAGCAAGACCCAGATAACCCTGCGCCTTGATGTGGAGGTGGTGGAGAAATTCCGAGCATCGGGCGAAGGCTGGCAAACCCGCATTAATGACGCCCTGAAAAGCTGGGTGCGGACGCACGCCTAAAACAGTTTTGCCCCTGCCTGGCCCGCGCTTGATTACCGCTGGCGAAAAGTCGGAACCTTCACCGACCGCCTTGGCATGAGTGGAGCGCAGTGCTTGCGCGAACGTCCCCGCTTAGGCGCGCTTGTGCCCGTGTAGCGCGGTCCTGATTTTCAGAAGCCCCAAAGACACCCAGACCCAGCCGCCGCGCTGGGTTTGTCGCTTTTGCCAACTGCTTAAAAAAGCGATGCACGGGGAAGTGCAAAACATCCTATGCAATCCGGCGCTGGGTGCTGTATTTGGACAAGTTGCCTACAGATTGCCTACAACCCGGCCAAAGAAAAAGGGTTCACTACTATTTTCATAGCAATGAACCCTTATCTTCATTGGTGCCGGAGAGATGAATCGAACACCCGACCTTCTCATTACGAACGGCTCCTAGACTGTCCTCTCCTCTCAGGGCATAACGCGTAATTCGATTTTTTGCTGTCATCGAGCAACATCGGAGTTACGAAAATGATAGAGAAATTTCAGGGCTGCTGGGGTATGGGGGCATGCCCCCATGTAAGCGAAGCGACGCTGACCCCGATTGCAAACGGTGGCGCTGTAAAGGCGCTGTTCGCGGACGCGATGCACGCACACAAATTGCCGCCTTCGCGCCATTAAAAGCAAACGGCTGTTCAGCAGGTGATCGCATGAAGACGATGCCCACTATCGGCATTAGCGAAGACAGCGCACAGCCTTACCTCATGCGCATCGCCGACTTGCTATCGGATGACCCAATGCTGATGGACGTGCTCGGGCCCAGCTTCAAAGTCATCGTGGACTATGACCGGCAAGCAGGACGCGTGACCTATTCATTTCGCAGACCTGACGACACCGCTCCGGACGAGCTGGACGCCAAGCGTGTTTGATTTCCAGCCCCTTCTAGGGGGGAAAGACTTGATCGACATCAACCGGGCATTGCTCGATCAGGTCAAAGCGGTACGGGCAAAAGGTTTCAGCACGGCCACAGCGAACCGCTACATGGCATTGGTTAGGACCATTCTGCGCAAAGCCTGCAACGAATGGGAGTGGTTGGACAGGGTGCCCAAGGTCGGCATGTTCCATGATGCTGAGGGACGCATTCGTTCACTGTCTCGCGACGAATATGAGCGCCTGATTTCCCAGTTACCTTCCCACCTCGCAGACATGGCCCAGTTTTCAGTGGCAACGGGTCTGAGGCAAGCCAATGTGACCGGGCTGAAATGGAAGCAGATCAGCTTGGAGCGCCGCCATTTGTGGGTGTCTGCAACCGATCATAAAAATGGTAGATCCCAGCACGTCGCGCTTTGGTTTCGGTAATTGCCGAAGCCACGTCTTAGACCTACTGCGCTAACTCACAGAATCTGTGAAAGGGGGGGCAAAAAGCTGTACCGGTGGCTACATGACCACAAAGCAAAAAGGGCTTGCTACTAACTTAATAGCAGCAAACCCTTGTACATACTGGTGCCGGAGAGATGAATCGAACACCCGACCTTCTCATTACGAATGAGCTGCTCTACCGACTGAGCTACACCGGCTAAGCTTTCTATTATATCGCGGTGTGAGAGGCTCTAATTTCCGGTTTCATGCCTTGTTGATCTTGAATGCGGGCAGCTTCTTCGTCACCGGCAGGTTTTTCAGGGTCGCGTACACGGGCAGGCCGTTTTTGTATTTCGGGTAGTCCTCGCCCTGAATCAGGGGCGTCAGGTAACGCTTGCAAGGCTCGGTGATGCCGAAGCCGTCTTTGCTGATGAAGTTGCGTGGCATGAACTTTTCGACGTTGGCTACCTTTGCCAGCGGCGCCATGCCGATCTTGTACTTGTACGGCGAATCGCTGATGCGGTCGATGGTGGGCATGACGGCGTTGTGGCCCTTCAGGGCCAGCTCCACCCCTTTTTTGCCCAGCTCGTAGGCTTGCTTCACGTCGGTGGCCGAGGCGATGTGGCGTGCGGCGCGCTGCAGGTAGTCGGCCACGGCCCAGTGGAATTTATAGCCCAGTGCCTCTTTCACCATGTTGGCCACGACGGGCGCGGCGCCGCCGAGTTGGGCGTGGCCGAAGGCGTCGCGGGTGCCTTGCTCGGCCAGGAAGCGGCCGTCGGCATAGTGGCAACCTTCGGACACCACGACGGTGCAAAAGCCGTGTGTCTTGACCAGCTTGTCGACACGCGCCAGAAACTTCTTTTGGTCGAACTCAATCTCGGGGAACAGCACGACCACCGGAATGCCGTGGTCCTCGACCAGTGCGCCTGCGGCTGCGATCCAGCCGGCGTGGCGGCCCATCACTTCGAGCACAAAGACCTTGGTCGATGTTGCCGCCATCGAACGCACGTCGAAAGACGCTTCAAGCGTCGAGATGGCCACGTATTTAGCGACCGACCCAAAGCCGGGGCAGCAGTCGGTGATCGGCAGGTCGTTGTCGATGGTCTTGGGGATGTGGATGGCCTGCAGCGGGTAGCCCATCGACTCCGACAACTGGCTGACCTTGTAGCAGGTGTCGGCCGAGTCGCCGCCGCCGTTGTAGAAAAAGTAGCCGATGTCGTGTGCCTTGAAGACCTCGATCAGGCGTTCGTACTCGCGCCGGTTGGCGTCCAGCGACTTGAGCTTGAAGCGGCATGAGCCGAATGCGCCTGACGGCGTGGAACGCAGGGCCGCGATCATGGCGGCTGATTCCTTGCTGGTGTCGATCAGGTCTTCGGTCAAGGCGCCCAGGATGCCGTTGCGCCCCGCATAGACCTTGCCCAGCTTGTCCTTGTTGGCGCGCGCGGTCTCGATGACGCCGCAAGCCGATGCGTTGATGACGGCCGTGACGCCGCCGGACTGCGCATAAAAAACATTCTTCTT